>DATDFW010000540.1:0-5597 GCA_036522375.1 Nitrospiraceae bacterium | reverse complement strand
GCTGGTCCAACGCAATCGTGAGGCTATCGACTTGCTGAATGGCGTCGTCAGGCTGGGTGTTTGCCTCCAATGTGATACTGAAGCTCAAGCGTGAATCATCCACGTCGTGCACGGAAATCCGGACGATTGGATCTTCAGGATGATGGACTTGAATCGCTTTCAGTTTTGCGATGGCGGCAACGGTGACGGCAATCATGTACGGAGTTCTTTCTGGCGGATGAAGCCGTGAATATCGACCAGATGATCGTGCCGGTCGATTGAGTAGAAAATTCGCCAGTCCTCGACTGCATATTTGGAAAGACCCGGCAGGTCTGTCGCAATCGGTTCGTGACGCAAGTTATCGATGTTGGAGGCAATCCATTTGGTTTTGTCCATGAGTCTCTGTGCAATGGACCGCTCAAGGTTCGCAAGGTCTTTGAGAATCGCCGGGCGGTAGGCAAGCCGGTACCAGGCCATATCGTTCTTACCAGCGAAGACCGAGCTGCTCTGCGACGTCCTCACCGGACAATCTTTCTTTGCTGGACAAAGATTCTTTCAACCGGGCGCGCAGGCTATCGCCTAGTTGGAGTCCGAGGTCAGGATCGCCGAGTAGCTCGCGCAGGCGGTCGTCGACCATGCCGTACAGGAGGTTTTTAAATTGTTCATGAGAAAGTTGGGAGATGTCCATGAAGAGGGAGGATACGGAGACGAGCCCCTAAAATGCAACTATGTAGCAATGTGGACTTGGGCATCCAGAAATTGTTCCAGCCTGGCTCGTTGCACCTTCTGTATTTCAAGGAATTCTACTCCAAACCCGTGTTCCAGCATCCACTGGACTTTTGCAGCGAGAATGGAAATGGGAGTGGTTTGTTCCGGAACATTCAGATGCACAGATGCACTGAGAGGAGGTCGCCGCACTTAACCTTACGATGGCTGACCATCTTGCAGCCACCTATCCCGAGATTGTATACGATCCCCATCCAGGCATGGTCGCCTGCGAAGGTCGCTGGGAATTCCACCTTATATCGAAGGTGCTGCCTCGATTTTGTCATAGAAGTCCTTGAATACAGATCTGCTTCGTACGAAGCCTCGCAGTTTTCGAGGATATTTGCCATAGCGGCAGGAAAGACTAATTGCTGAACGGGTCGTAAAAGGAATAGAGATCTTTTGAATCTCTGGATCGTCTTGAAGACCGTCTAAACAATCCTTCAATGATTTAATCGAGCCTGTGGATATTGAGAGGGAGGGTCGTTTACTAAGGGTTGGTCTTGGGTTGAAGCCGCTGGATCATGCGGTCTAACCGGTCTTGATGCGGGGGCTCCACGGTCAGGAACTCCAGTCCGATGCCGGCGGATCCTGACCAGCGGACTGCGGCATTATTGATCACAATGGGTATGGATTCGTCTGGGACATGTAATTGCACGGTCAGCTGCATCCCGGTAAAGGGGCTGATGATGCTGTTTACTCGGCATCCCTTGGCCGAAAGGTTTAGGATGGACCCAGCATGGCGGAAGTGATCCTTATACACCAAGGTGCTATGGAGCGACACGGAGAATCGAGGATATTTTCTGGTGACCATAGTGGTGCTTTGAGCGAATCCTTATGGGACGATGTTCACTTGAGTTGCCAGAAACTGCTCTAGGCGGTCTCGTTCCAGCGCCTGCATCTCAAGAAATTCTACTCCGAACTCGAAATCTATGATCCATTGGACCATGGCGGCTCGAATGGTAATGGCCGTCGTCTGTTCTGGAACAGTGAGGTGCAACGAAAGAAGTGCTCCACTCTTCACCGTTTGATCGCTGACCATCTTGCAGCCACCCAGCCCGAGGTTATATATGATCCCAGTTCCGGTATGATCGCCCGCGAAGGTCGCAGGGAATTCCGTCTGAAAGCGAACGAACTTTCTCATCTCCGTCATAGAGGTGCTCTCCAAAGGCAGCTGTTGCTCCAAGATGCCTTTGTGTGAGACTCCTACTGACATTGTCCCGCTTTTGAAAGGCTAGTCGGTGATCGGGCGGTTGTCAAAGGAATAGAGAACTTTGGATTTTGGGGTCCCACTAGAGTGGGAGAATATCAGTGAATACTGAGGGATGGCGGCCACCGCACTTGATCTATCCTGCGGTCATTTGATTTCCGTTAGGTGCACTTCTAGAATGCCGCCATTGGATTGCCATTGTCATGCCCACCACCTCTGATTCTCGAATGACCCATCAACGTAGGAAGAAGACATCGAAGAAGTCGTTCCGGCTGGTCTCTTCACAGAAACGCCGTTTTCAGTCTCGGTTATTAAAGTGGTACAAGAAACATGGCCGCGATCTGCCTTGGCGAAAGACCTCTGATCCCTATCACATTTTGGTCTCTGAAGTGATGTTGCAGCAGACTCAAGTCGATCGGGTAATCCCGAAGTACCATGAGTTTCTAGATCGCTACCCGAGTTTTGAAGAGTTGGCCGATGCCCAGGTCTCGGATGTGAAGAGGACCTGGTACCCGCTTGGCTACAATATTCGGCCGGAGCGATTGCATAGTATTGCGTGTGAGACGGTGGAGCGGTATGGGGGTCGGCTTCCGAGCGATGCGGAGGAACTGCTGTCGTTCAAGGGAATCGGACGGTATACGGCCGGCGCGATTCGGTCGTTTGCGTTCAATGAGGATGCGCCGATTCTGGATACGAATGTCATCCGGGTCATTCATCGTGTGTTCATGGCGAAGGGCGATCCCAAGACACAAAAGCCGAAGCTTTGGCAATTGTCGGAAGCCTTAATTCCGCGTGGAAAGGGTTATGACTTTAACCAGGCGATCATGGATTTTGGAGCGACCTGCTGTACCGCAAGAAATCCATCCTGCCAAGAATGTCCAATGAAATCATTTTGCAAGTCGTATCCTTTCAAACAGCGCTCGCGAAGGGTGGCGATGCGCCATGAAGGTCGTTGAAGTCGCCGCAGGTCTTGTCTATCGTGAGGGCCGCTACTTGATCGCCCGGCGGAACCCCGGCGTGCACTTGGCAGGTTTCTGGGAGTTTCCGGGAGGGAAATGCGAGGCGGGTGAAACATTGGAAGAATGTCTAAGACGGGAATTGTTCGAAGAGCTGGGTATTCGTATCGAGGTGCCGACACCATTTCAGATCGTTCGGCACGAGTATGACGAGAAAATCGTGGAACTTCATTTTTTTCATTGCAGAATCGAATCAGGGCAAGCCGCCGCGATCGAATGTGCGGAAATTCGATGGGTCTCGCCACACGAGTTGGACAACTTTGAATTTCCGCCAGCGGACCGTCCGATTATCGAGGCCTTACGCCGACAAGGTATTGAGCAACCTCTATGAAGGTCGTTCTGGATATTGAAACTATTCAAGCCCCTCGGAAAGAGTGGGCGAGACTGGCGGGGAAACTTCTGTCAAGCAGCGAGTCTGAGCCGGCAGGTCTGGATTACGATTTGTTTACGGCGGGAGCTGCCGAAGCTCAACGACATGCCGAAGACGAACAGTATGCGAAGTCGGCCTTTGACGGCACGTTCAGTCAGATCGTCTGCATTGGCCTGTTGGAATTTTCTGACCAGCTCGAACCGCGTGGGTCGGTAGCCTGGTATGGGGGAGATGAGCGAGAGTTACTGCGACAGTTTTGGGAACGTCTGGCTTTGAACCGTCCGTCGCTTTTCATTACCCATAACGGTTTGGGCTTCGATCTGCCGTTCATCAAGAAGCGATCGATGATCCAGCAGGTCAAGCCGAGTCTGGACATCAACCTCGCCAAGTTCCGCATGGATCCGGTATACGATACGATGGCAATCTGGAGTAATTGGGATACTCGTGGATGGGTAAAACTCGATGTGTTGGCGCGAGCACTGAATGTCGAAACGAAATCGGGCAGTGGGGCTCAAGTAGCAGAGATGTGGGAGAAAGGGCAGGGGCTTGAGTTAGCTCGGTACTGCCTACAAGATACCTATGTGACGTACGCTTGTTATTGCCGGATGAACTTTCGCCAACCTTTGTCCAGTGAAGTGGTGTTGCTACAGCCGGAGTTACTGGCTGTCGGCTGAGTCGGGTTAGCGATTCCTTGTCGCCTGCGCAGTATTCTTCTTCGGTGCCGGTCTTGCGTAGACCGCCATCGACCTCATGGCTCTAATTTCTTCATCGCGGTTCCGCAGTTCACGCTTCATCCACTCCGCTTCTCTGCGAAGCATGGTGATCTCGGTATCTTTCTTCGCGAGCGTCTCTTTTGCCGCCTTCAAATCACTGAGTTTTTGAGCCAGTAACTCGTCCTGGCCTAGCTCTTGGCTCACACTGGAAGAGACCGCTTCAACTTTCGCTGGAGCGGCTGCCATCACTGGGGCGATCGGAGCGATCGGCTGGATCGGCGAGGCTTTTGCAATCGGCATAGGGGCGGACATGGGAGCCGTGGCCAGTGCATGGTAGTCAATGACCATCGTCAACGCATCGACCGCACCGCTGGCGGCATAGGCCGGGGCCGGTTCGGTGCGGACAGCCGACTCAGGCATGAAACCGCTTGGTTTCACCCCCGTCCCAATGGTCAAGTAGATCGATCCCTTGTGCACGTAAAGACTGCCCGTGGTGGGTTCAGAGCCTGACCCTGCCGAAGAGGATGTGCGGAACCAAACAATCTGTTCAGGTTTCGCCTTTGCTAAGCTTTGTGTGAGCAGGGGGGAGAGAAACTCGGCATCCTCATCGCTGAATACTCTCATCGGCTTGCTGCCACCAGCGGACATTTTCGAAGATCCGTTCATGTCCTCGTTGCGATACATCCCTTTCACGACCTTGATCATGGTTTGTTGATCGATTATGGCGGGATGGCTGGCTTCAAACGACCAATCAGTCACTTCTTCCAAGTAGACACCGCCCTTTGCATTGTGAGTGAGTTTTGACCCACCAGCGCAACCACTCATGAGAAGGGCACATGCGGCAATCCCAACAAGGCTCTGTAGGATTGGACTCCGCACATTTGTTGGGGTGAGTTGGCTTTTCATGGCGACTCTCCTTTTTTCAGAACAGATATGTTCGATTTTCGATGGCGAGAGCAAAATCGGTGTGGCATGGGGGACTACCAGATTCCCAGGCCCATGAGTGCCATGCTCAGTGCAATCCATCCAAAGAGTCCCATCGCAATTCGGGTTTCTAGGCTGATGGAAGTATCTGTTTTCTCTTGCATGCTGTCATCTCGATTCTCGGTCATGACGGGTCTCCAAGAGTAGTTTGTACAGTTACGTAGAGGTGCTAAGCAAAGATTATGCCCCTAGGGGGATGAAGTGGATTCATTGAGCTATGATGGATAAATTCAGAAAAAGAGAGGAATTATACGGAATGGACCGACCCGGCATACATCATCATAATATACATGAAGCATGTATTATATATAATTGATAATACAGCACTATATTATTCATAGCATAGTTTTATCTTATTGAATCATGACAAGAAAACTCTCCCCGCACTGCAGACTATTCTCCTGATGATAAACCCATATCCTTCTTGCTGGATCTGTTGGATGTGCAGATTTACAAACAGATCTTGTTCAGAAGTGTTCGATTTTGGGGTGTGTTTTGCCGAAAGAATTCTAGGAGAGAAGGGCCAAAGAATTTAAGTTTAATGCGCAGTCGGATGTTCC
>DATDFW010000539.1:0-3462 GCA_036522375.1 Nitrospiraceae bacterium | reverse complement strand
CCATCTTATTTGCTCCGGTCTTCGCGACTAGCTGATTGGCCAGGTGGAGGGATTCGATTGTTCCCGCGTCAGTCCACCAGCCTTCCAAAATATCCCAGGTCAATGTTCCAGCCGCGATATAGGCATTGTTGACGTCGGTAATTTCAAGCTCACCACGCCCCGATGGCTTGAGAGTCTTAATAATGTCGAATACGTGCGCGTCATAAAAATACATGCCCGTCACCGCATACGACGACCGAGGATTCGCAGGTTTCTCCTCGATCTTCACGATCCGATTTCCTTCAAGAATCGGCACCCCGAATCGCTGCGGTTCTTTGACATCCTTCAAGAGAATTTTCGCTCCCTGCTGCTGTTTCCGAAACACATCGGCGGCGCCGGTGATGTTGCCCTCGATAATATTATCGCCCAAGATCACACACACGGGCTCACCATCGACAAAGTGCTCGGCCAATCGAAGAGCATCAGCGATGCCACCCTCTCCTTCTTGATAGGAATAATTGAGCCGCTTCAGCCCGAAGTCTTTTCCATTGCCCAGCAATTTCAAGAAATCTCCCGCGCTGTTTCCGCCCGTCACCAACATGATTTCTTGGATCCCGGCATTGGCTAATGCCTGAATGGGATAGTAAATCATGGGCCGATCGTAGATCGGCAGCAAATGCTTATTGGTAACTTTGGTGAGCGGGAGCAATCTGGTTCCAAGTCCGCCGGCCAGAACAACGCCTCTCATCTTCTCCACCCTCCTCCTACACCGGGATTGTGACGCATGATGTGCGGTCGGACTGGATTGTACACTGATCGTGCATACGGACAAATCGAAAACGATTCTGGCTGGATCGCCGAGCGAGACTAGCGAGACCGGACAGGCTGAGGTCGAGGTTAAGGTTAAGTGTAAAACCGACGGGACGACATCGGTATATAGGTTGGGACAATCTCATTGAGCCGGCGAATCACTTCTCGTCATCACCGTGACTCACAACAACCTCCAGATGAGCGATCGCTCGATCGAAACGATTCATTGAGGCGCGGGACCAGGATATAAGTGGAAGGGATGCACAGAGTTAGTATGCATGCTTGTGGATAAATCCCCTCCACACAGTCAATAGTATTATCTTCAGATCGAACCAGACCGACCAATGCTCAATATAATACAAGTCGTGCTCGATTCGCTTCTCTAGCGAGGTATTGCCTCTCCAGCCATTGACTTGCGCCCAGCCCGTGATCCCTGCCTTCATCTTGTGCCTGAGCATATATTGGGGCAATGTTTCTCGAAATCGCGTAATGAACTCAGGCCGTTCAGGCCGTGGTCCGACAATGCTCATTTGACCTTTCAACACATTCCAAAATTGCGGCAGCTCATCCAAGCTGGTGCGCCGCAGAAATGCTCCTATCGGTGTGCGCCGATCGTCGTCAGGCCGAGCCCACACCGGACCAGTCGCAGACTCCGCATCCGCTCGCATGGAGCGGAATTTCAGCATTTCAAAAGCCCGGCCGTCCAATCCCATTCGCACCTGACGAAAGAACACCGGCCCGGGCGAGGTCATTTTCACCAATCCGCCCACCATCAGCAACACCGGCGCAAAAAGAACAAGGGCCGCCGCAGCCCCAATGATGTCCATCGCACGCTTGATCACCAAGTTCCAACCATGCAGGGGAGACCCTTGCAGCGTGATGATCGGAAGTCCCTCAAACATTTCGACTTCGGCACGCAGACTCATGAATTCACAAATCGCGGGCAGAGCCTTGACCTCAACCGTCGTATCCGACAAGGTCGCAAACACTTTCTCAGCCCATTGCTCATCTTCAGGTGGAAGACAGACAAAAACGATGTCGATTCCCTGACAGACATGAGTGTGAAGATCAGCATAACTCCCTAGGACTGGGATACCCTCGATTCGATCTCCACTTTTTCTGAGGTCTTCACTGAGAAACCCTCTGATCCTCACACCGAGCTCCGGATGCCGGGCAATCGAATCCACTGCGCGGCAACCAAGCCGGCCGGCACCGACAACAAGGGCCTGGCGTAGGTTATAACCTTGCCGCCTCGCAAACCGCAGTGCTTCACGAAACAAAACCCGGGAAAACCCCAAAGCAATAAGGTTCATCAGCCAAAAGTACAGCAGGACCAGCCTGGAGTACTCATACTGTCTGAGGAAAAAGGTCAGTCCAACAAGGATGAGCACCGACAGCGTATTGGCCTTCGCCACATCGAGAAACTCTGCCAGACGCGTTCCCATTCGCCTAGGCCGATACAGATCAAACGCCTGGAAGGAGACCCCCCACACAGCCACGATTGGCAAAAGAAGCCACAGATACATCTCCAGAGGAGGGATGCCCTTAGGAGCCGGCTCAAGGATCTCCGAAAACCGAAGGTAGTACGCACCAATCCAGCAGGCACAGATCAACCCGAGGTCAAAGAAGAAGAGAAGGCTTTTCAGAAATTGAGCATGCCGTTTCAACATCGCCAATTACCAGCCTTACGGAGAATCAGCCTCATAGCGCTGCAGTCAAGTAGAATGCATGCTTACATGTCTCAAAACCGCTCGAGGTAAGTGTCTGTAATGATGTCCGAGTCTATAACCAATCAACTTGGCCCCGGCTCTTATCAGACTGATCGGGATCAAGTGGAGTAGGCCTTGAGATCTAAGATAGGAGAACTCAGACCGCACAAACTGGGCCCCCTGCCCTTCAGGCCTTCCAAACTCATCGAGTAGCCAACGTTCCTTCTCGAAGAATACTCCCAAGTCAAAATAGCGCTTGAATTCTTGCGCCATCGTGTAATTATGCGAATGATACACGACAGCCTCAGCGATATATTGCAGCGTGTAGCCCTCCTTCAGCATTCTTGCACATACATGCAAATCCTCCGCGAGTAGGAGATTCTTCGCGAACCAGCCTACCTCTTCAAGAGCGTCACGCCGATACGCCGCGAAAGAATTAGAACAAAATGCAGCTCGGATACCTTGTGTTACACGGTCGGCATATGTGTGGATATAGGATTGCGATGGATAATTAAATAGCCTGAGATGTTGGGCAAAAGGCGTGGCGTCCTGGTATGGGATCTGCCTGCCAAATACCGCTCCGCATTTCTGCTCTAATAACAGTGGCTGAATCAGGGATTCAACGGCTCTGCTATCGCGAGGCAATGCATCTTGAGTCAAGTACACAAGGATATCTCCGGTGGCCAGTTTCCCAACGATCGTTCTTGTTCCACCATGATCGAACTGCTTTTTGCAGATAGTGTGGACCGGCACATCAAACGCTTTCGCAATCTCAATCGTCTTGTCATGGGAGGATGAATCAATGATGAGGATTTCAACGTCTTTCAGGCTTTGGGATCGTAAAGCCATCAGCAGCATTTCAAGATGCTGTGAAGCATTGTACGTGGGGATCAGAATACTGGTCTTCAAGGAAATACCCTATGATTCCATCAAGTGCGTGTACACAGGTTCTGACTCTTCGACA
>DATDFW010000538.1:0-4478 GCA_036522375.1 Nitrospiraceae bacterium | reverse complement strand
CAGCTAAAGGTCTGGGGTCAGCAACGGGACGCTTGAGCCTTAGCACTACCTCATTGAACGATTGGGCTGAATCATCGAGATGCAATAGCGGGTGGTGAAGGGGGACGATGCACTAACAAGGAGGCGACATCCCGTCGGAAGCGCCTACGCCCTATAAAGGCACACCACACACACAATGAGCCACCGATCACCATGCTAGCCACAACCACTGAAATGCTAGCAACAATCCAAAACATGAATATCGCGTATAACATAGACTGGGCTCCTCAAAACTTCTATCAAATGCCTCAATCTGTTTACAGCGGATGACAAGGACCCCCTTGTCCTTCCAGGCCCTTAGCACACACCATGCAAATTCTTTCACGAGCCAGGTATGATGGATCATGTCGTTGCAACTGAGAACGCGGAGGCTGGCGAAGCACACACCACAAGCGAATTCAGCTGGGTTTTTGCGGTAGGTGCTTGAACGCAACGTTGAAGAACGCCACATTCGGGTGTTGGAGCTCCAACTGCTTCTCGCGAACAGGGTACGACCGGTCACCGATAGCGAGCAATTGTTCCTTGTTAAGGTCCAGCTGCCGCTTGTCGTATACGGACCACTCGAATTCGCGCGTCATACCGAGGGCATCCACCGGACAGGCATCGACGCACATCCCGCAAAATAGGCAGCGGGTCATGTCCATGTAATATTCCTTTGCGAAGCGCTTCGTCGGCTCACCCGGCACCTCTGCACTGACCACGCGAATCACCCGCGAGGGGCAGGCCGCCTCACACAGATCGCAGCCGACACACTTTTCCGTCCCGTCGTCATACCGCAACAACGCCAGCATCCCGCGGTAGTTGTCCGGCAGTATTCGCTTTTCATGCGGGTACTGTAGGGTGACCGGCCGGTAGTGCAACATGTGCGACATCGTCATTTTCATGCCGATGATAATTTCATAGAAGGTGATGGTCTTGATCCAAGCCTTGAAAGTCATGTTGATCTCGTCTGTTTTGTCTATCCGCAAGCAACGAGCGCGGAGCGTCAGGCAGGTTCCACCTTCGTCCCCAAGTAAGCACGCCTTTCCTGACGCTCCCTCTCCCCCCAGGTCAACGCACGGACCCTAAGCCACCTTGACTTCGATGGCTCTCGACTTCGCCTTCTCGGATTTCGGGAGACGCACGGTGAGCATGCCGTCCTTGTAGTCAGCCGACATCTTGCTCCCATCCGTATTCTCCGGAAGCGAGAAGCTCCGCATGAAGCTCCCGTAGGCCCGTTCGATCCGATGATGCTTGTTCCCGGTGGTTTCCTTCTCGTATGTTCGTTCGCCGGAAATCGTCAGGACATCGTTCTCCACCGTAAGCCTGACCTGCTCCTTCTTCATATCCGGTAATTCCGCTCTGATAAGGAATTGCTTCTCATCCTCCAGAATGTCCACCAGCGGAGACCACTCGGCCACCGTCATGGCTTCCTTGCGTCCATCGCCGGTCGCTGCCCGAGTGGCCAACATCGTCGCCAACCGGCTTTCCAATTCATCCCGATCCTTGAAAGGATACCATTGAGTTCTGCTGATAGGGTCCCAGCGTAAAAGTGTGTTCATGGCTTCATCTCCTCTGGTGAGCGACATGGATTTCCATTCGACCGCCGGTTTGTGTGATTACTTACTCGATGCGCTAACCAATTCCCGTTCCGCGTTCACCCAGTCCTCCAAGGCCCGGCCTTCCTGCCGACCCCGTTGCTCGTACAGTGCATACGCGCGCAGCGCAATGCGGTCTTGAGCCCGCGCATCGTTCGGACTCATCTTAGGCGTGCCGGCCGACATGGTCGGGGTAGCGGGATTTGAAACAGTTTCTTTACTCATCGTATACCTCCTCATGCTCTCGTCTTGTTAAGAGTTGACTGAATGAGCAGCGCTGTCGTCCGTCGACCCCACGGTAACCGGATATCGATGGACCGAGAGTGCATGTGTCGTGCGAGTAAAACCCCTAGAACTTCTTCTTCATCGTGAGATCGTTCTTCGAGACTTCACGCCGGAACACTATCGGACAGCCCGACATCCCCCGGTCACACAACCCGATCGGTGCGCCCCGTGATCACATAGATCGCGCCTAGCAGGATCCCGGTCAATAACAGAACCCCGGACATTGGGCCCGTGACCGCGGCCACTCCGGCCAAATGCAGAACCCCCGCAATCACTCCGAACACCAAAAACATCAGTGCGTAGTACAACTTAATAACCTCCTTTCTTAGAGATCCGGACGTGGATCAAGAATCCTCTGCATGATGTCCCTGGTCCTAGCCGCTATGGATCAGCAGACCATGACACACGACATGCAGCCGTTCAGAGAACCTCTGGCATCGGAGCGGCGGAGACTGGGGAATCGGTCACGCCGGGACGGATCAGGAAGCGCAAGAGATAGGACAGTCAGCGGAGCTTCACACCGGACAATATCACCCTGGGCGCAATGAGTACGGGAGTCAACTAATATAATGTGGGCTTAAGTAACTCAATAATACTGGCACGTTGCGGCGCGTGCTGGGGTGGGCGCAGCACGCAGGGGGCCGAAACCGGTATTTGTAGGAGCGCAACGATTGAGGAACCACCGATGTGGTGATCTGCATATTGTCTTTCGCAAATCGAACAGTTGCGCCCCGCATGAAATGTGGACAGGGAGAATGCGTCAGAGAAAATACCGGAAACAGAGGGAACTCTGTTTTCAATGCTCGTGGGGAAAACGGCCGTGTCGGGACACTAGGGTGGTTACGGGTAGAATTGATTGAAGCGTTCGATCAGGGGTTGGGCTTCTGGCGTGCTGGCGCGCGTCGGCTCGCTTGGTGGATGATCCCAGGCCAACGTTCGGATGCCTGCCTCCGTGAGCACCGCGCAGATGATCTCGACCATCGCCTCGACGGTTCCTTCGGTCCAGGGTCGGAGGTCCAAGACCCGCTCCTCCGGCCTGCCAGGCGGAGGGCTTTCATGAATGAGCGTCCAGCATCGGTTGAAGATCGTGATACGCATCACTTCCGGCACATTGAACGAGGTCAGACGGGAAGTGCAGAGTGCTGTCACCAATAGGACGAACTGAAGATCGGGCATGTCGGGACGATCAATATCGAGCGTCTGCATGGTCGTCATTTCTCCAGAAAACCTCAGAACACCTTTCGGCGGTTCCGGGCCTCGATCAAGGATGGTACCGCTCAGAGATCGGTATAAATTTCAAAAAAGGCGTCGATACTGCCCAGTAGCCGGGCTTTGATCTCATCCGGTGTGCCGCTAATAACGTGCAAGGCCATGTTTCCTTCCGATCCATCCGGCAGGGTGATGGACACGTGAGCGTGCGCAAGTTCAGGAGCCGTGCCCTTATCCAACCGCATGCCATAGCCCAGCGTGTATTGGGGCATCCCGAGCGTGAGCTTTGAATTCACGTGCGCCATGATTCGTGTTTTACACCTTCGCGAGTGCCGCAACCGGCTTCGGGAGTAGATCCTTGTAGCCATACCGCTCAGTCAGATACTCCTTGGCCTCGGCACTCATATACTCGGTAAATTTGTAGCGATCGTCTTCGACAGTCTTGGCGTCTTCCATGACCTTGTCGGTCGGGATCGCATACTCGATATTGCAGGACGTATAAGCCTGAATATAGGTCGGACCGACTTCACGGGCAATCAACACCGCCTTCTTGATGCAGCCTTCCACCCGTCGGGGATTATTCGGCACGACCGTGGCGATATAGGCGCAGCCGGCGATTTTGGCCATACTGACCATATCCATCTTTTCGAACTTCTTGCCGAGCGGGGCCATCTTGAGCACAGCTCCTCTATTCGTCATCCCGCTTTCTTGTCCGCCCGTATTCCCGTAGACCTCGTTATCCAACATAATCGTTGTGAACCGTTCCTTCCGGAACCAAGAATGAAGCACCTGCTGGAATCCGATGTCGGCGGTTCCTCCGTCACCAGCAATCACGACGACATCCTTGGGTTTGTCGCCGAACCGAATCCGCAACCCGCGCGACAATCCGCTGGCGACCCCGTTCTGGTCACCGTAATTGCCATACACGAAGGGGATCGCCGCCTGGGAAATCGCCAGCCGGCCGCAGCCAGCAGTGCCGACGGTAATCGTGTCTTCAGGATTCGGGAACGCGATGATGGCTAGCCGGATGAACAGGGTCATGGCACAACCAGCACACATGGGGTGCTCTTCAAGAATTTCCTTGAAGCTGCCCATCTGCGAAACCGTTACCTTTTTCCCGAATGGCCCATGCTCCACCATGTCGCGGTATTCTTTGGGCATGAACGTTTCAAATCCAGGTGAAAACTTCACATAATCGAGACTCATCTGACACCTCGCGCTTTCTCTGTTAGCCGCGGTTGCGGCGAGTTACTTTACGCCTCGTGCAACACGAACGGCTTCGCGGCGTTCTGATCGTCCTCGGCAGCGATTGCGACTCAGCGCAGCTGAGCCGCACGTTGTTCCCTCTCGCGGGCGTGCCGTCGTTCT
>DATDFW010000537.1:0-6109 GCA_036522375.1 Nitrospiraceae bacterium | reverse complement strand
CGCGGATACGTTTCCGCACGGTCTCGGCACTGTCTTCACTGCTTTGCAGTTCGCTATTGAGTTTCTTATACGTGGCTTCCAGGTCTCCTCCTTGATAGGCCACGACCTTCCCAAATTGCTCTAACGCACTTTGTATTTCTTTTTTGACATCTTCCTGTGCGTCATGGGCTGACTTGACGCGACTGCTCAGGATATCGCGCTTGGCATAGCCAAGTTTGTCCATTGCGGCTATATAGGCAGTATCACAAGCGGATAAGCCGACAGAAGTCATGAGGAGCATGACCATCAGCGTGTTTTTTGACATGAGTCGCCTCAGTGCGAGAAGCGCCATTTCTTACCGGTAATTTCGATATTTCGAAGATGGTCGTCGTTTGAGCATCCATTGAATGCTCGTCCTGAATGCTCGCAGGCTCGCCACGCCACATTCATCGGCTTTCTTCCCCATACGAAGCCATTGTTTGTCATCTGGAAGCCTTACTCGTGCTTCGGCTAGCGTTGTGGGTTTCGATCGAGTAGCCGGTTCCGGTTCTTGTTCTCGGTCGTTGGATAATCGAGGAATCGAGAGCACCAACTCCGCATGGGTTATGCATTTAATAAGGCAGCCCCTCACTTTCAATTCGTTTCACCTTGGGGTACGATTGACGAAGTCTTCGGTGCATTCATCAATTGTTGCAAGGCATTCACTAGACCATGGTTGTCTTGTCGTGTCATTGCGGTCGCGCGGTCCCTCCCTTCGCTTCACCGGGATTCGATAAGTCTGCTCGAACCTCCTTTGGCTATAGGACACCGCCATCTGTTTGAATCCGAAGCCTCGCCAATGGCGTCCCTCAACAAGCTGGATTTTCGTACCGACTGTTTGGCAGGCTTCGCCACGATCCCTCGAGGGTTAAGACGATTCGGGCTTATCCCACATCGCGAGTTTTTTTGTGGGCTGTCTTCGCCCCTTGTTTACCTAATGCTGTTCGAGTCTGCTTAGGTAAGTGGGCAATCGTTCGGGCACGTTTTGCGGCCGTTCCCGCTTTTTTGATGTTACGACGTGCAGCAGCCTTTTGTTTTATCGTCATTGGGTTCTCCTTACATTGTATGAAGAAAGGACGACATTTCCGACCTTTCTGCACTTTCGATGTTCATTTCAATTTATCACTATCAAGTTGAAGTGAATGGGTGCGATCAATTCTGGGCTACTGGGTGCCGTTGGATGACCTTGACTGCCGATAAATGGCTCTCCAAAGCTGGATGCATTTTCCTGAGATGCTGGCGAAGCAGGAAGTTGTTCGCCGAGTCGGCGGTCGCATCGATGAATTGGATTGTTTGCTCGTGCATCATAATTTGAGATGTCAGGTAGGCGTGATCAAAATCCTGATCAGACTTCTTTCGCAGGTCCTGCATCATCTCCATGTGGTCCCTTCTGGTGTCGGCTACGAGCGCAGGGGTCTCTGGTTCGATCTTGATCCGTTGCGCTAATTGATGCAGGTCCTGCATCATGGTGGCGTGTTCGTGCATCATCCGAGTAGCGAACATTCGCACTTCCTCGGAGGAGGCCTTATGCTTGGCTAGGTCAGCCACCTCGAGCTCGTGGAGATTGACCGTATCGAGCATGGCAAACACGTTCGGATCCGAGAGCGTATGTGCTGGTGGCATTCCCCCCTTCAATAAGGAACAACCGGACACCATAGTGCAAACCACAAGTGCCATCACGGTGGTTAGCATCCTCACGCTAGTTCCTCCAGGGCCATTGATCCGAACCTGGCGAGGTGTATGGACCATTATGGCAGTCCCTCATTGAGGCATAGTCGGTCACGTGAGTCCGCACTGCGACATGCAACCCACATCAGCTTATAATGTTCTCAAAAATGCCGTAAGATCCTTTTTTTCCTCTGGGCTGAGTTGTGTCCCCAATACAATATTGAAAAATTCCACTGTGTCCTCAAGCGTTAACAGCCGCCCATCATGAAGATATGGCGGCGAGTCTTTGATGCCCCGGAGCGTGAATGCCTTAATTGGTCCGTCGCCTGGTTCATCCTTGAGAAAGCGCTCAAGATGGAGATCATGCATTCTATTATCGAGATAAAACGGTGGAGTATGGCAACCCTCACATTGGCCTTTGCCGAAGAAGACCTTCTCCCCTCGAAGCTCATTCTCCGTGGCTTTCTTCGGGTCCAGCCGACCGGTTATGGGGTCGAGCTTGGGCGCCGGTGGGAAATCCAGCATATTCTGCATCTGCGCCATATGACTCACCTGGATACGATCTAAAATGTTCATCCCCTTTTTGATGGCATGGATCTCATCGCCGTTGAAGTAGGCCGTCCGTTGCTCGAATTCCGTGAAGTCCTCTATCGATCGTAGACTCCGTTTCGAACTGTGAATCTGTTGATTGAAGACGCCCCGTAGGCTGGTGGTATCGAGCCGCAACCGCCGCTCCTCAGGACGCATATCGGGGTTCAGATGGAATTGGCCCGTCGTATGTCCATTGACGTGGCAGTCGAAACAGGTCACGCCCAAACTTGGATGGAGGCTTTTGCGATCATCGGTCGGGTTGAACTCCTCCTGTGGAAAGGGCGTCAGCAGCATCCTGAGCCCATCGAGCTGGACCGGCGTCAGAAGATCTTTGAAGAGGCGATAGTAATTATTGATGGAGACCACTTCACCACGGGACACATCGCCCAATTCTGGGCGGTTACTCAAAAACATGGCCGGAGGAAATTCAGGCAGGAACGCGGCCGGGAGGTCGAACTCGACATCGAATCGCTCAAGCCGCGGAAACATGTCAATCTGCATCTGAGGAAAGACCATGCCACCTGGAGATTGCAGCGGGTGCGGGAGGGAGGGATATGGGAAGAGATCGTGTTGCTTGATCTCTTCAGGACTGACCTCGGCAAGGCGCTCCCATGTCATCCCCTTTGGCAGCCGGGCAGTGGGGCCCACCACCAGCGGTTTCCCACGCGACATCTTGGCGTCGGGATCCAACTTCGGTTCCAAGTGATAGCGGCGTTCCAACAACTTGCGTTGTGTCTCAATCACCTTCGCCTTATTCGCCTTATCTGTCTTCATCATCTCATCAGGTTCTTGAAGCGGTTTCTCTGCACCCAACGGATCGCGGTAAAAATCAAAGCCTGAAGCCTTGCCGTCCCTCAGCTGATTGAGGAAGGCAGGGGACGATGGTCTCGCTTTCGGCGGTTCGAATACTTCTGAACGATCGTGCGCATTCTTGCGTTGTTCTGGACGTTCAATGGGTACGGTGCGCGGCTCTTGCGCTTCAGCCACCGCATCATGGGGCGTATGTATTGCTTTTTTATCCTGTGCCTCGGCAGTCGTAACACAACCGGTAAGACTTAGGGCCAGCAATACTCTCATGGCCTCCCGCACAATGTGCACGTGCGACGTTTGATCAACATGCAGTTTCATGTATTTTCTCCTAAGTTTTCTGATAAAGGTACGAGACGAGAGCATCGTTTCGACACATACGGTGAATGCGATTATGGCTTTCCTTCACTATAGCAGCCACTGGGAAGTACCCGAGATGTCGCAACCATGCAGGCCGGATAAAGCCGCACTTGACCGCCACTAGATCAACTCCCCAGGTGTTGCCAAAACACGCTTAGCTCGGTGATATCTCGCTTGAGGGCGCGGTACGGGATTTCACGCCATTACTAGGACGAGACAGGGGTCTGCCGACAAGCCCTGCTTGCTGAGGCGCGCTTCAGATTCCAGTAGCTTTGAGTTCCCCATCCTTTGCGCCACATGGCAGTGCGCTTCACGAAAATCCGGCTGCCGGTGGAGGGCTTCCTCATAGGCAGCGAGTGCGTCCTGTCTCTGGCCTGTTCGGCCGCGTGGAGGACGGTTATTATCCCGACTAGGTCGGGCGCACCAGAATCACTCGGCATTCTGACCGGAGCCTCGACTCTGGCCTGATTTGCCAATGCCTGGGCATGGGGGAAAATATAGCGTTGTCCGGTACCGATCGCTCGACGCCACAGTACTCGAAACGATACAGGCGCCAGCTTTATGCATCACAATGTTCTTATGCAGAAGAGACCATTTTTAATTGTGAGAGCGACCCGATAGGAGAAGAGGATGTGCAGAGCAGGCAGTTTTTGTGTTGCCTGAGGATGTCATGGAGCTGAAGGCCTATGAAGTGCAGTGACGAGACCGAGGGTAATGGCATGTTTTGTCAGTTCGGCCGTGGAATGCGCGCCAAGCTCCTTCAAGATTCTGGACTTGTGGAACTCAATCGTTTTCACCGTGACCTTCATCATAGCCGCGACTTCCTTATTAGATTTGCCTTCTGCCACCATTTGCAACACCTCTCTTTGTCGTTGAGTCAGCGTGACCGTCTGGGTAGCAGTTGCCTGCCTCGGTGGTTCCGGCGAGGAGTCCAAGAGCAAACAAGGCGCGACCACCGGCGAAATATACGTATAGCCCCTCAAGACTTCTTTCGTCGCGAACACGAGCTCATCCGCGAGAGAGCTCTTTATCACGTAGCCCTCGACCCCCACCCGAAAGGCTTCGTTCACAAAGTACGGTTCCGTGTGCATTGTGAGAATGACGAGCTTGACTTCGGGGCAGGATTTCTTCAACTTGCGGCAGGCATCCAGTCCATTCAACAGAGGGAGGGAAATATCCACCAGAGCAAGATCCGGGCGTAACTTTTGGACCGCTTCGATAAAGCTGCGTCCATCTGTGGGTGTAGCAACGATCCGGTATTCCTTCTCCAAAATCTTGACGATCCCATCGGCGACGAGGCGATGGTCATCGGCCACGATTGCTTGGGGCTTCATGATGTTTGGCTCCTATTCCTCTGTTCCCTATTGAGGCCATAATCGCTCCGGCAAACTATAACTGCTCATCTCATGCCTTGATCTTGCTCTGGCAATTGCAAGTTCGGTCTGGCAGTCAGTCACTATGAATCATGCAAGAGATGCTGCCACTAGGAAGGTCCCTAGTAAGAAGCCGGTCAATACTGATAGGAATCCGGTACGAACCCGACGAATGTTTCCATAGAAGAAGACTTAAATGAATTCCCAATGCGCGATGCATTGAAGGTCTCGTCAGAATCACAACGTTCCGAAGGCCGATCGTCCTCAGTTGATGGAACACGAACCGAATATTTGTTAATCGATCTGCAAAATCGGCTTCGACTACTCCGCCTGCCGAAAGCGGAGTGCATGGGAACAGGTGTGCGAGCATCTCCCATCCAATAGCCGCTCTGTTCCTGCAGACAATTGATGTATGGACATTCAGGGGGCGGTCTCTCCCAGCTCAACTAGGTCCCTACCTAGTACCATGCGTGCTCCGGTAAGCGCACAGTGGTAGATATGCGATTCACGCCTAGCGAAGGAGGGATGTATGTATTCACGAGGGAAAGTCTTTGGTGTATTGGGATATGTGTTGTGTCTGTACGTACTCGTTGGCTGCCAGTCTACCACGGGAAAAACTGGAGGCGAGACCATCAGTGATGCATCGATTTCAGCAGCAGTGCAGGCGAAATTGATGAGCGACCGTCTGTCGAATTTTCCACGCATCGATGTGGATACGGAACGCGGCATGGTGTATCTGAGTGGTGTCGTGGAGACCGAGGCACAGCGGGCCCTAGCCGCACGACTCGCGCGGCAAGTGGACGGTGTGGTCGCAGTGAACAATAATTTGCAGATTCAAAATCGCCCCCCCACGGGCAACCCGTCCCAGAACACCCGAGATATGAAATCTGGGAATGTGCAGGAGCGGCCCATAGGTCAAAAAGAGACGGAATTGCAAGAGCAAGGGGTTCGTGTCATCCGAGGTGAAGTCTTACGAGTGGAAGGCCAGAACTATTTTGTGAAAGACCAGGAGGGGCGCGAAGTACGTTTCCAAACCGACACGACGTCTATACAGACAGAAAAGATTCAGTCTGGGGATCGTATTGAGGCCAAAGTCGACGACAACAATCATGCGCTCTCCCTGCTCCCCGTCCCGTGAGCTAGAGGCTGATGAGCCCGAAGCCCGGTCGCGATACGATCGTCTGTGACGGATGGGAGTAGGAGGAACATGTCGACCATTGAAAAAAGCGATTGATGTGAATGTGCATGCGTAAGCGTGAGATTGAACCATAGTTTTTCCAGCAAGGGGAGAG
>DATDFW010000536.1:0-3469 GCA_036522375.1 Nitrospiraceae bacterium | reverse complement strand
CGGCATGGACGACTACATGAGTAAGCCTGTGCAATCTTCGGTCTTGGCAGAGGTGCTCTCGCGCTGGATCGGCACGTCTGCATCTCGGCCTCACTCAACCGGTGCCGCCCGTCGCAGGCCGCATAGGCAAGGAGCACCCTGTGAAGGTCCCATGAAAGGGAAACAGGTTATCGAACCAACCGACCATGCTGTTCATGATCGATCACGAGAATTCGAGGCAGGGCGCTCCTCCGAGAAACCATATTAAACATCGGACTACACCTTTCGGGGCAGCACGGGTGACGTAGGTGAGCATGCCTTGAGGACTGTGGATGTCGAAGCGCGGGACTGGAGGTCGGAAATTGGAGGCAAGGCAAACCCCTTCTTGAGAAAGTCGGTCACCCCCAGCGCCCTCGCTTCCCGTTCCACTGATGGGCTATCCCCACCGGTAAAAATCATGACTTTCGCCTGAGGGTCGATGGTGCGGATTTCCCTCAATACCGAGATGCCATCGATGTCTGGCATGTCGATATCCAGAATCGTCAGATGCGGGCGTTCCTTTTTAAAGACCGTGATCGCATCCTTTCCCTTGGCTGCCAGCGCGACATGGCGTCCCTCGTGTTTGAGCATGGCCTGGATCATCGTACGGATATTGTCTTCATCGTCGACAACAAGAATTTTATATCGTGGCACCGCCGGCTCTTTTTGCATCTCCCAGCCCATATGCCCTCCATCGGTCCCTGGGGATCTGCGTGAGACCGTCAACGTTTCGTCGAGGGAACGAGCGAAACCATGGTCCAATAGACCTCAAAATTCTTGACCACCTGTATGAATTGCTCTAATCGAACCGGCTTCCGAATATATGAACTTGCGCCATGGGTATAGGACCGGACGATATCCTCTTCTCGGTCGCTCGTCGTCAGCATGACCACGGGCAGCGCGTCGAGAAGGGGATACGCCTTCATAGCTTGGAGGACTTCAAAGCCATTCTTCCTTGGCATATTGATATCCAACAGCACCAGTCCTGGCCTCCGCATGTTTGCATATGGTCCTTCTTGCCGTAAGTAGGCCAACGCGCCTTCACCGTCCCTAACCTTAAAGATTACATTCATCAACTTCGCCTCGGCGAAGGCTTCTTCGATCAGAACAATATCGTCTTCGTTATCCTCCACCAAGAGAATCTCAATCGGGTCACTTCCCATCGGCTCATGTATCATGACAGCAGTCTTCCGGTGTGAGCATGTGACTCCTCACGCACGGCGAGCCCTCGTACGACTATCTGAATTAGCTAGTGGCAAGAAGCGATTCAGTGCCGCTCCCAGCTCATGAAGTGAAAACCCTTTGGCGAGAAATTGAGTTACGCCTAACTCACGAGCCAGTCGCTTCCGTTCATCCGTCCCCGCGCCAGTCAGCATGATGACAGGGGCCTGTATATCCACTGCCCGAATTTCTTTGAGCACGGCTAGTCCATCCATATCGGGCATCTCAAAATCGAGAATCGTGACGTCTGGTTGCTCCCGACGAAACAATTCTATGCCTTGTTGGCCGGAGCTTGCCGTCACCACATGATGTCCCTTGCGTCCTAGCATGACGTGGAGCAATCCGCGAATCTTCTCGTCGTCATCCACTGCCAGAATATTCGCCATGGTCTCTCTCCTTCAATGAATCTCCGAATGCGACAATCTACGCTGCCTTCCGTGCGGTCTGATGTGGCGGCAAAACCTCGAGCATTTCCCGCACCTTATCACCCAACGTCTGGGGCGTGAAGGGTTTCTGAAGAAAGGCGGTTCCTGTCTCCCATGCTGCTGTGGACATCAGCACCTTATCCGTATAGCCGGACATAAATAGCACCTTCATGGCGGGACGCAAGGCCAGCACCTGTTGAGCCAGCTCCGGCCCATTCATTCCGGGCATGATGGTATCGGTCAGGAGAAGGTGGATGGGTTGGGGCCCCTCTTGAGCCAACCGCAAGGCGTCCGTCACATTCTTCGCGGGGAGGACCGTATAGCCATTCCGCTCAAGGATTGCCTGAGCCAACCCACGCACCATTTCCTCATCCTCCACGAGCAAAATAGTTTCGGATCCGCGGAGCCCAACAGTGGGTGAGGCGTCCGGTTCAAGCTGCTCGGCGACCCCTTCAACGCGTGGGAGGTAAATTTGGAAGGTGGTTCCCTGGCCCATCGTGCTTGACACACCGATGCTCCCGCCGCTCTGTTTGACGATCCCATACACCGTCGCCAAGCCCAAACCGGTTCCCTTTCCTGGTCCTTTGGTCGTGAAGAACGGTTCGAAGATATGCGCTTGCGTGTCCGCATCCATCCCGCACCCCGTATCACGCACTTCCAACAGCACGTAATGACCTGGCTCAAGAGATGCCTGTTGATGTGTTTGGGCGCTATGTAATTCCACATTCATGGTTTCGATGGTCAATTGGCCGCCTCCCGGCATAGCATCCCGTGCATTGACGGCGAGGTTCATAATGACCTGTTCCATCTGGCCCGGATCGACTTTCACACGTCCCAGCGCAGGGTGAGGACAGAGCACCAAGGCAATATCTTCGCCGATCAGCCGGCGCAGCAGTTTCGCCATCATAGACACCGATTCGTTCAAATCCAGAATCTTCGGCTCCAAGACTTGCTGGCGGGTGAATGCGAGGAGTTGTCGAGTCAACGATGCAGCTCGGTGTCCTGCTTCTTTGATCTGATCCAGCCCATTTCGCACAAAGGTGTGTTCTACCCCAACCTCTCCCAACAACATGTCACTGTAACTATTGATGACGGTGAGGAGATTGTTGAAATCATGAGCGATTCCCCCAGCTAACTGCCCGATCCCTTCCATTTTTTGAGATTGGCGGAACCGTGCCTCACTCTCCCTCAGCGCTCTCTCAGACTGTTTCCGCTCAACCGCATACCGAGCGGCACGGGCGAGGAGGGTGCCGTCCAACTTGCCTTTAACAAGATAATCTTGGGCACCCCTACGGACTGCCTGGTTCGCCATGACTTCATCATCCAGGCCCGTGAGCACGACAATCGGCACATCCTGGGCCGACCCGTGGACCACATCGAACGTCTCGAGCCCGTGACTGTCCGGCAGCGAAAGGTCCAGCAACACCAGGTCACTCTTGTTCTCGGCCAACCGCGTCAATCCGGTCCCCAGTCGATCGACCCAGACCAGCAGGATGCCCGCGTCCTCCTTCTCCATCAACATCTCTCGGATCAGACAGGCGTCATCTTCATTATCTTCGATCAGTAGTACCCGCATGCGCGCACTCCTTGGTGAGCGGAATCGCGAAACGCTTGTCCTGTACTATAAAGACTGTGACCTCCTATTGTTGGATGATGGGTATGGTGTCGATTTGACCGTGCGTGCGGACGGACTGTGTCCAGGTTTCTGGTTGTTCTATCGAACCCATCGATGTCCATATTTGGGCTGAGCTCTCCTGTTCACTAGCTCAAAATGTTACGCTTTGTCTGAATCCCGACAATCTTTT
>DATDFW010000535.1:0-2912 GCA_036522375.1 Nitrospiraceae bacterium | reverse complement strand
GCTCTCTATATCTGCAGGAACTTTTCCTGTCAGCGTCCCCTCACCGACCCACAAGAAGTCGCGGAGTCGCTTCGTTCTGTGCCGCGGCCATCGGATCAGACAAAACAGACACTGCTGCAGGGAACGGCGCTCTCTGGATTTGCCAGTCCTGAGGGAACAGCCAAGTATGCCGCGCGTATCGTGAGCCGCTCACGCCATCACAGCCATAAGGAACATGGGTATGGTCAATTCGGCAACAGCGGGTTGACCACATCTCGATTGGGATTCGGAACCTATCGGGTTGACACGAAGGAGCCAGAACATCGAGAGGCTCTCAAGAAAGCTCTGAGAGAAGGGGTGAACATCATCGACACGTCGACGAATTATATGGATGGCGACAGCGAACGCCTGGTCGGCTCGGTCTTGGGCGAGTTGATCAAGAGCGGTGAGCTCACTCGTGAAGAGGTGATCATCGTCTCGAAGATCGGATATGTGCAAGGGGAGAATTTGAAACAGGCAGAGGCTCGGGAACGGGCCGGGCGTCCCTACCCTGACATGGTCAAATACGGGGAGGGCATCTGGCATTGTATCCATCCGGAGTATCTGGCCGATCAACTTACCCTCTCACTGGATAGGCTTGGATTGGCTACACTCGATGTCTGTTTGCTCCACAATCCGGAGTACTTTCTTTCAGAAGCCGCGCATCATGAGGGTGGAGATCTCGCACTGTCGCGGAATACCTTTTATCACCGGATTGAACAGGCCTTCATGTATTTTGAGTCTCAAGTGGCTGCAGGACGCATTCAGTATTACGGCATTTCGTCGAATACCGTCACGGCAGATCCATTGGATGCGGAGGCCACGTCGCTCTCGCGCATGTATGAAGCGGCTCGAGCTGCCGCTGCAACACTGGGCACAGATCATCACCACTTCATGGTGCTGCAATGCCCTATGAATCTCTATGAGACAGGCGCATTGGTAACGCCCAATACCGGGGTGGATCAGCGAGAAACTGTGTTGGAGGTTGCACAACGGGAAGGAATCGCGGTGCTCATCAATCGCCCGCTCAATGCTATGCAGACGAAAACAAGTGGCGTGGTTCGTTTGGCGGATTTTCCAATCGAGGGCGATCCAGTGGATTTCGATCGACAATGTCTGGTGGTCGGAGCGCTTGAAGAAGAATATCGCAAGGCGATAGCTCCGGCTCTTCAGCACGGCGGCCAAGGGATGGCGCCGGCCGACTTCTTCCCGTGGGCAGTAGAGCTGCCGCGCATTCGGCCTCAGATTCAGGGGCTGGAACATTGGGAACAGATCGAGCGACAGATGATTGCACCGCATGTGAATCAAGTGATGCAGGCAATTTCACGACAACTGACCGGAACAGCCGCTGAGCAGTGGGAGGCTTGGCGCGATGGCTATGTGCCGCAGTTACTGATCCTGTTGCGCGGACTCCGCAGAGAAGCCACCGAACGCAGCCATGCGAAAACGTCGTTGCTTTCGGCAACGCTCAACCCCCTGTTACCTGAAGCGAGGCGAAAAGAATCTCTGTCACGAAAAGCTTTATGGGTCTTGGCGAGCACACCGGGGGTTACCTGTGTGTTGAATGGAATGCGCTCTCCGGCCTATGCTGACGATTCTCTTGCGGTCATGGGATGGGACCTGCTGATAGGAGTCAGAAAAGTATTTGAAGACATTGCACAGTGGAAGGCGGCCAAATGAGATTCGGTCTATCCGGTTCCTTTGGCCCAACAAACGAAATAAACCTGACAGATCAGAGAAACTAGACAGACTAGAACCCGCTACTTCCGCCCCCCGATCAGCTGGTTTAGACTCTCGATGGCGTTGCCTAACCAAGACCCATTGCTCGCGACCTTCCGTTTGCCATTAGTGGGATACTTCAGCCTCGACGAAAGCTCCTTGGCTCGAGAGGCAGCATCTTTATAATGGGGATCGATTTGAACGATACGACGGTATAGCGCGACCGCTTCTGCTATCTGTTCGACCGATTCGAGGGTATGGGCGAGGAAATACTGGACGTCAAGAGCTTCCTTCCGAGTTGCTAACTTATCGCTCAACGCCGCGCGGAACGCCTCAATTGCGGCTCCATGGTTTCCCATAGATTTGTGGCAGAGTCCAATCTGGGCCTGGGCCTTCAACAAATAAGACGCGCTCTTCCCTGCCAGTTCGAGCGTTTCAATCGCGTCTCTCAATCGGCCTTCCTTCCTCATCGCGACTCCCTTTGCATAAAGGGATTCGGGTGTACCGATCGAACGCGTGACAGTGGGTTCTGGAGATGGACTTGCCAGTTTCGGCGGCGGTGAGCTGGTCTGTGGAGGGGCGGTATCGATCTCGGTCGTATCTTCCGGAGCGCTGGCCAAGGCACTCAATTCCTCTCGTGCCGCAAGCGGTAGGATCCCGCCTTTACTTCGGTCTAAAGCGGCCTGAGCGACGAGCTTGGATGTAATGACCCGAGCCTGCTCGGCAAACCCATAGGTCAACGCAACATCGCACACTTGATTGATAAGACGCGGATTGCCTCTCGTCAATCGATGCACTAACGCACAAGCTCTATTGGTGAACAGTGAGGGATGTCCTCCGGCAACTTGTAACCGATGACGAATGCAATGCCCTGTGTCCGCTTCCGAGAGCGGTTCCAAGTGAAAGTCCACGACAATCCGTTGGGCAAACTGGGTCATGTCGATCCGCTGCAGCAATGTGTGAAGGTCCGGCTGGCCGGAAAGAATGATCTGCACCTTCAACGTTTTCCCGTCGTTCAAATTGGATAGAAGCCGCAATTCTTCGAGCAGCTCGGCACCAAGGCTCTGGGCTTCATCAATAATAAGAATGACCCGTCGGTGCTGTTTGGATTCCTGAATCAGAAATTCCGAGAAGATGTGATAGGCCTCTACCGGGTCGAGTCGCTTTTTGCTCAA
>DATDFW010000534.1:0-11672 GCA_036522375.1 Nitrospiraceae bacterium | reverse complement strand
TCAAGACATCAATGACTGTCATGTCGGCAGGGGTGCTGGTCATCACAATCGCCGTCTCATTGCCTCTTTCACCGGCTTTTGGCGAAGGTGGCGCGAGGCGGGACGTGGTGCGTCATGCCGCTGAGCTCGCGCGCGCAGAACACGCAGGTCCTGCTTCACTTTCTAAAAATGCGACGATTATGGATTGGGATGGAAAAGAGCTTCGCAAGGGCACCAATGGTTGGACCTGCATGCCCGACAATCCCAACACGACAGGCACGGACCCCATGTGCATGAACGAACCCTGGCTCAATTTTAAGGACGCGGTGAAGAACAAAAAGAAGCCGACGTACACCCAGGTCGGTATTGCCTATATGCTTCAAGGCGACTCCCCGGTAAGCAATACAGATCCCTATGCGAAGACACCAAAACCGGGAGATGATTGGGTGGAAGGAGTCGGCGCGCACATCATGGTGCTCATACCTGACGCGGCGGCACTGAAAAACGTGTCATCCAATTCGAAAAACGGAGGACCATGGGTGATGTGGGCTGACACACCCTATGCTCACTTGATGATCCCGATTGACAGTTACCCGGCAGAATAGGCCGACCTCAGACAGCTATTATCAAAGAAAGGACCAGTGGAAGACGGACTCGCCCTTCCTAGTTGGCTCTCGCCCTCTCCCTTAACGCCTCGTTCAACACCTCATTCCCTTCCTTGACAGGGTATTAAGCGGCCCGTATGCTGGGTTTGCCTGACGTGCCGCGCTCGAGCGCAGACTCAGGGGAGAGAGACACCGCCATGAATGTCCCGATTCGTGGTCTCCGTTTCCAGCTCTTCCACCTGTTAATCACCACAGTTGCGATCCTTACACCATTGGCAGCGGCGCCATCGAAGGTGCAAGCCGAATCATCGGTGGTGCTCGCCACATATGATGGTGTCATCAATCCTGTTTCAGCCGAATACCTGCACGATGCACTCGTATCGGCGCAAGAGGACAGGGCTCAGGCCGTGATCTTCCGCTTGAACACGCCGGGAGGCCTCGACACGTCGATGCGGCTCATTATCAAGGACATTACCGGCGCCACCATTCCAGTCATCGTCTATGTCTCGCCGTCGAGTGGACGCGCCGCTTCGGCCGGCGTCTTCATCACCATGGCTGCGCATGTCGCGGCGATGGCGCCCGGCACGAACATCGGCGCTGCCCACCCCGTCGCTATGGGTGGGGAAAAGATGGACAGAGAAATGATGGAAAAAGTCGAGAATGATTCTGTGGCCTATCTTAAATCGATTGCCCAGCAACGGGGGCGGAACGTCGTTTGGGCGGAAGAGGCCGTCCGAAAGAGCGTGTCCGTGACCGAGCAAGAAGCCTTGAAGCTGAAGATCATCGATATGGTGGCCGATGACTTACCTTCGCTGCTCAAGCAGCTTGATGGCCGTACCGTCGGACTCCAATCCGGTCCGGTCGTATTGCACACGGCCGGTACCTCCCTGCATGAATTTCCTATGGGGCTTCGCCTCGAATTTCTCAAGATACTCAGCGATCCCAATATCGCTTATCTGCTCATGACCATCGGCACCATCGGCATCATCGCCGAGTTGTATAGTCCCGGGGCGATTCTGCCGGGCGTTGTCGGCGCCATCAGTCTAATCTTAGCCTTCTATTCCTTCCAATCATTGCCGGTGAACTATGCGGGCATTTTGTTGTTTCTCCTCGGAATCGCGTTCTTCATCTTGGAGGCCAACGTCACCAGTTACGGCCTGCTGGCCATTGGCGGAGTCGTCGCGATGCTAATCGGATCGGTGATGCTGATCAAAACCGATGTCGAATTCTTGCAGATTTCCTGGTCGGTCATCCTGCCGGTCGTCACACTGGCAGCCCTCTTTTCCCTTTTCATTGTTGGTATGGGGGTGAAGGCCATGCGCCGCCGCCCGATGACCGGACGGGAAGAAATGGTCGGTCTGGTGGGGATTGTTAAAACAGCACTGGCCCCTCACGGACAATTCGCTGTTCATGGCGAACTCTGGGAGGCCGTCAGCGAACAGCCGCTCCAGCCCGGCGACGAAGCGGAGGTAACGGGCGTGGACGGTTTGCGCTTGCGCGTAAGACCCCTCACCAAACAGAAAGAGGCCCGATCATGATGTTCATCCCGTTTGCGCTCGCGATTCTTGCCGTGATCCTGATTCTGATGGGATTTCACGTTCTCCGGGAGTACGAACGGGCCGTGATCTTTCGATGGGGCCGATTGACCCGTGGGCTCGTGGGAGGGAATGGGCCAGGCGTCGTCATTATTATCCCCTTCATCGATAAGATGGTTCGCGTCAGCTTGCGGACCGTGACGATGGACGTGCCGCCTCAGGACGTCATCACGAAGGACAATGTCACCGTCAAGGTGAATGCGGTCATCTATTTTCGGGTGGTGGATCAGGAGCGCGCCATCATTCAGGTCGAAGATTATCTCTACGCAACCTCCATGATGTCTCAGACCACGCTCCGCAGCATCCTGGGACAGAGTCAGCTCGACGATCTGCTGTCGAAACGGGAACAGATCAATGCCGAGCTCCAGCGAATCATCGACCAGCAGACGGAGCCCTGGGGCGTCAAGGTCACCGCCGTGGAAGTGAAGAATGTGGACCTGCCGCAAGAAATGCAACGCGCCATCGCACGCCAAGCGGAAGCCGAGCGTGAACGGCGTGCAAAAGTTATCCATGCTCAAGGCGAATTCGAGGCCTCGCAGCGCCTTGCCGACGCTGCCGATGTGATCAGCCGAAACCCGGCTGCCTTGCAGCTTCGGTACCTCCAGACCCTGGTGGAGATTTCTGCCGATAAAAACTCGACGACGATCTTCCCCATCCCCATCGATACCATCGCTCCCTTCCTCAAGTACTGGGGCAAACAGACAGAACCGTAACCCTTCTGCCAGTGAGAACAGAACCGGGAGTTATCCGCCCCGCTCCTGGTATAATCCGCCATTGTGAGGGCCACTGATGCGGCGACGATACGATCACATTGACTTGAGAGTGCGCAGTCTGGCCGAAGCGCGACCCTTCTATCGAGCACTACTGCCTGCATTGGGCTTCACGCGCGATGTCGGGATCGAAGGCTGGCTGCAGTTCGAAACCGCCGACGGGGACGCTGCATCTGAGTTCTTCGGCATCACTGAATCGCCACAACATGTCGCCAATGAATGCCGTATTGCCTTCTGGGCAGATAGTACCAGCGAGGTGGATCGGCTGGCTGGGATTGCCGTCCAAGCAGGGGCGCGGAACGTCGAAGGTCCTGGATACGACGAAGGGTATGGTTACTATGCCGTCTTTTTCGAAGATCACTGCGGCAATCGTTTGGAAATTTGCCACCGGCTCGAAGGAGCCAGGTGAGAGGAGAATCAGGGAGAAACTGGAGTGTCTGCTTCGGCAAACAGAGTCCAGAATGTCCGGTGAGTGACTATCGACCTGTGCTATGCCGGTTCCCCATCGTCCTTCTTCTCTCGCTCGTGTGTCTCGTTGCGCCTGCATGGGCGGATTTTCAAGCCGGCATGGATGCGAAAAACCGTGGAGACTTTGCAAAGGCATTGCGTGAGTGGCGACCGCTCGCGGAAAAGGGAGACGCACGAGCACAGTTCTATCTCGGTATGCTCTATGAAAACGGAGACGGCGTCCCAGAAGATTTTGGGAAAGCACGTGAATGGTATGAAAAATCAGCAGCTCAAGGAGATGCAGATGCACAGTTCTACCTCGGCCTGATGTCTGCGTTTGGTCGGGGTGCACCTCTGGACTTAGTCCAGGCTCACATGTGGTACACCCTGGCGGCAGGAAATGGACATGCTCGCGCCACTCTCCATCGCAATGACCTCGCCAAAGAAATGAAACCGGCCCAGATCGCCGAAGCGCGAAAGCGTGCGCAGGGGTGGAAGCCTAAGACGCCATAACGCACTCGTCAAGAATGCCCCCAGCTTCATACCCCTCCGTCAGTCTCCGCCATACCATAGAAGATGCGTACCATTGTGAATAATGTGGGCTAGACCTGCTAGGCTCGAAAACGTAGAATGCCCCGGCCTTTCAATATGTGTGTGAACAGAGGAGATGCATTCTATGGAATTCCTGGACCTTTTCATGTGTACAGCCGGATTAGTTTTTGGCGCAGTATTGGTCTACGGACTCAAACGGGACTGGCCCTGGATTCTCGATCCACCAGAATGGATGTTTGCGATCTACTTGCCCACAGTCATAAAAATGATTTGGGGCCCCAAACATGTCCGTCGCTTTGCACACTTGACGGCCTACGGCTACATCGTAATGAGTATCATCTGTATCACTGGTTCCCTGCTGGATATGCTATGAGAAATTCAACCGACAACTGGCACACAAATTCATAATAATCTTCATAAACCTTTCAGGCGCTCAGTGGTCATCAACTCACCATCCTGCCCTCTTCTGTGAATAGCGACCCATTTCCTTTCCAAACCATAGTAAGCAATTTAGTTACGAATCCCTGAAACTGAGCAATTTTGACCACGGTTCCCCCCTGTTCTTTGGCATACTGTTGTATCGAATCAGTATTCAGCCCATATCCTAAACCAGCACTGTAGGTATCTATAGTCAAGGGGCAAATATGAAACGTTTATTTAAATGGCAACAAGAATCTGTCACAAATATAAAAGAGCGCGAATTGATGGTCCTCAGTTCGATGGTTGAGGGCCTGAAGATCCTACAGGTTAAGGGATTACCGACAAAGGCACGACTCATGAAACAGAAACGATCTACACGAACCCCTTATCAGGCTTGCAATCATGAAACGGCAATCAGTTCTCAACACTCCCCCTCGTCCTCCCCTCCTGTTTCTCCCCAGAGAAAAGCAAAAAAACGGGGATATGCTGATCACGGCGTGTGATTGAGAGATTGGCGTCTGGCGAGTCTGAGATCGTGCCAGTTTTTCCTGTCAACGCCTGCCGCGTTCCTCACATCCTTTTTTGTACATCCATTCAACCAATGCCATGACGAAGATATGATGTCCCGATTGAATATGGTCCACCATATTATCTGGCAGGCATCTTTGCTCTGTTACGCCTGGGTTCCAACAGCCCAATTGCAATAGCTTGGTTTCTGTTTTGATTCGTGTGCCACTCTTGACGCTTTTACCCCCCGGTCTTCAGTTTATGCCTCTCCGCCTGGAGGCTCGACACGATGAATCTGCACGTGGGTTGGAGAAAACTGCCTGTATGGGGTAATCTTTTCCCTCAGGACACCAGACGAATGATTCCACAGACCTGGAGCGAAGGAAAAGAACCAGTAATTTGTTTACAGGAGTCATCCCATTAGCCAGTGCCCCAGAATGGAGGCAGGCACCTATGAACAATGAAGAAAAGTTGAAGGCCATCCTTCCATGGATTGACCCCGAAGAACGGGTCACGGTGAACTTCCTCGACGAGCAGGACTTGAATGGAGAAGTGACAGGCTGCAACGACGAATTAGTGGACATTTCCCTCGAGACTCACGTACTGCATGTTAAACAACACATCTCGGTTCCGCTGCGCCGCATAGAAGTCTCGGAAGATCCCTCCCACTATACTCGCAATCCTGAGCGACCATTAAAAGACCGGCGCTTGATGCTGCTCATCAACGACAAGCGGCCGCCCATCATCTATTAGTGGAAGGAAGGAAGGAAAAACCCCGGTTGGCTTGTCCGGCTCGACAGATCACAAGAATTCGTTTTCTGCTGAAAATCAAATTAGATTCGGATCCAAATTTATTTTGATCTATCATTCCTGCATACGCCTCTCGCTGACTTGCAAAACAACGGCCTATACCTCTTCCGACTTTTATCTATTTTATGTATCCCTCCTATCATGAATCGATTATTGCCCTCATTCGCTACAAGCCTTTCGCGTTCCTCGGGGTGTTCGCCTTCATGCTTCAGCCGCCTTCAATCGAGAACGAGCGAGAACATGCTGGAGTACGAAACGTATTCACGGTTAGCGTCTTGTTCCTGTTCTGGCTCATTGGATCAACGGCATTTGGCGAAACACCCGCTCCCTCTGTACACTGGGGAAGCCTCGCGTTTCCAGATCAGTACTCTACCCTCACCACGGGGCTTACGCTCAACCGATTCACGCCCATAGACGGAACCGGTGGGAAATACGATTCCACGGTGGCCAATACGCAGGGATTCAATCTCATTACATTCAGTTGGACGCAGCATGGCCATGATCGTTTTGAAGGCTGGAGCATCAATGTCACGGGTGGTATTGGTCCCACATCCAACCAGCCAAGCGAGTTCTTTCAAAACAAGGTCATTCACCATCTACGCCACCTGCCACCGGTTGGAAGCGTCCAGCCACGTCAGGATACGGACGCCATGATCGATGGATCGATCACCAGATGGTTTTTTCCCAACAAAACCGGATTTATCGGCGGCGGGTTCACTGTCGGCACCATCTATCAAGAGCAGTTTCTCAGGGCGGGTATCCGCAGGTTCCAAATCACACCGGATTTATATTGTGGAGAGTGGGGTGACGTGAGCATACGCGCATCAGGACTGGGACGTGTCAGTGTCCAGGAAAATGGCGCAGTGTTGCACCAGACAAAACAGACTTCACGGATACTCCAGCCTGCCCTCGCACTCGGACAATACGCTACGAATGCACGAGGTGAACAATATCCGACATGGGAGATAGAACTGTCCGCCACCTGGGATTCCGGGATTTTCGTCAATGACGTGGGGCAAAGCCGAAAACAGTTCTTCTGGTCTGCAGCGTTCACTGCCGGTCCGGTGCGTTTTGAAACCTGGAATGACAGTCTGGGAAATATAAGCAAAACTGACTTCGGCCCAACCTACGGCGCAACTCTCACTATCGATATGTTTCGTGTATCGAAGATGGTCCAGAACAATTAAGTTGTCTGCACTCCCGTAGTGTCACATTCACCATTCAACCTGACCCATCCGCTTTCCTCGATGTATTACCCATAGCCGGTGACGCTGGCAGACTTGTCGAGGTCCTGAACTTCGACCATGACTCAATGAGCTTGCCGCTCAAGGTCCCTCATCGCATGTGTGCCGTGGGTGACCGCTCCCCCTGCACGCAACGCCGCAGCGACGAGAACCGCTTCGGCGATCTCTGGATCAGAGGCGCCCATCTCTCGCGCCTTGTTCGCGTGGAGTTCGATGCAATAGGGGCACTGTGTTGTAAAGGCAACCGCGAGGGCCATCAGCTCCTTATACTTTTTCGGAATCGCTCCCTCAGCCAAGGCAGCCTTGTCGAAAGCGATAAAGGCTTTCATCGCCTCGGATGCATTTGCCTCTAGCGTCTTCATCTTGCTCAGATTCTTCATGTCGTACATAGCCACCTCCTGTGATGATTGGGGAAGAATGGAATTCGCCCCTGCCCTTAGTTCTATGCTGTTTCTCGATTCTGTACGTGTCCGGTTCAAAGAACGATTCCACGTCGCCGCTGCAACGATATGTCCTCACTATATAGGCAGTACCTTTTAATTTCTTATCCGAGAGTCTGGCTCTCTTGACAGTGGCGTGCTAGGCTGCAGATTGTTTGCTTGGCGTCCGGTATCTTTTGCCGACACTCCGTCACTGCATCATAGCCCCCATGGATGTCTTGTCCGAAGTCCTCAAGGCCGTCAAACTCGACGGAGCCCTATTTTACAATGCTGAGTTTTCAGCGCCCTGGTGCTTTCGACAGCCCGCTTCGCACATCATGGCTCCGTACCTTTCGTCGGATCCCAAGCACGTCATCATCTTTCACCTGCTGACCGAGGGCCGCGGCTACACACAGTTCGACGGAGAAGGACGGTCGATCCCGCTCATGGCAGGAGACATCGTGATTTTTCCCCACGGCGACCCCCACATCATGGGAAACGGATTGCCCGTCAAGCCCGTGGACAGCGTGCAAGCGTTGGAGCGAGTATTATCTGAAGGACTCATCGTTTCCCGCCATGGCGGAGGTGGAGAAATCACGAGACTCATCTGCGGGTATATGGCCTGTGAACCGCAACTCAGCCAAATATTTCTGGGTGGGCTACCACCCATTCTGAAGATCAATATCCGCAACGACGCTTCAGGCCAATGGCTGGAACATTCCATTCGCTATTCGGTAAGTCAGGCGGAGGCAGCTGGGCCAGGCGGTGAAGCGGTGCTCGCCAAATTATCCGAAGCCTTGTTCATCGAAACGCTTCGACGCTATATTGCGCTGCTTCCACGGGAGCAAACCGGGTGGCTTGCCGGTGTCCGTGACCAGGACGTCGGAAAAGCCTTGGCCCTGCTGCATCGCAAACCAACCCATCCTTGGACTGTTGCCTCGCTTGCGAACGAGATAGGAGTTTCACGTTCCGTACTGGCCGAGCGATTCCGGCGTTATCTCTCGGAGACCCCCATTGCATATCTCACTCGTTGGAGGCTTCAGCTCGGCGCACAACTGCTCACATCCACGAGCAATAGCGTGGCGCAAATCGCCGCTGATGTCGGTTATGAATCGGAACCGTCCTTCAATCGCGCCTTCAAACGTGAGTTCGGCAACCCGCCGGCTCGATTCCGCAACAGATCGAAATCAGCCCGCAACGCAGACGTCCGCCGGGTATCGGCAAATAGGCGTACCAGTGTGAAACGCTGATCGATTCAGTGCTGATAAGGCAGGGCTGGCAGCGAATGAGTGCCTGGTTTGAGATTAAACATGCAGCAACATGTTGGATTGAGAGTGGAGGGAACAAAGGCTTTGCGCCCGGTTCCGGCCTTCAATGGCATCTACGTTTTAATGTGTATCTTCCGACTAAAAATGGACTCACGAGCTACCACACGGAACAAGATTGACTCCATCGCACACGGATTATCCTCTACAGATCTTCTCCCATAAAATCGAGCTCCTGCGGTCCTCCTACGCGTCCGAACACAGGACTCCGGCAATTGTTGCTCACTGGCACATGATAGTAGAGGATGCCAATGTCCTTGGTGACCATCTTACGCAAGCGAGTTTCTTGCCAATCAGAATCAATCGGCCAAACCCCCATAAAACGGTGGTCCATGCGCGCTGAAGATACGATGGCCAATTCTCCAGATCGAAAGCTGAAGGCATAACGCCAATCATATTCATTGATGTAGATATCCTGATCTGTCAGACCAATAATTGTGGAGTCCGGCTCAAGCTGCTCGGCTTGAGCCATCTGTTCTAATTGACGGATGAGCTGTTCTGCCACGAATTGTCCTCTGTCTTCATTAAAAGCCTGCTTTGGCAATGGAAATGCAGGAAGAATCGTTATGTTTAAGCCATACTTATCCCTATAAAAATCGACGAATCGTTTCAGAACTATTTTGGGAAACGCCTCGAGCGGAACAAAGTAGATATGGCCAGAGCCATGTAACCCCGCTTGACCTATCGGAACATAGCCTGGCTGCACTAGGCAGATAATGTTTGAAGTCTCGCCAAGATAGAGGACGAGAAGTACGGAGATAACCTTGAACCACATGTAATACTTCGCCTTCATCGGGCTTCCTGATTCATTGTTCTGGCTAGCCTATTAGAGAAAGCCTAGCAGTGACCACGACATTGTCAATATAATAAGGCACACAAATAATGCACGAGCTCCCCTCACACTATATTCCTACACGTCATGGTCGCCATCCGTTCCTCACGCCATAGACCCCCCAAGCCAGAACACGTAGAATAATGTTGTTCTCCGTGTGCGGGAAGTTGGAATGCAAGACGCTCACTTCGTGGCAATGCTGGAGCTCGTGTCCTGTGTGATCGGCGTAGGCTATGGTGCCTTCCTGATCTATGGACTCCAACAGCAATGGCGCTGGGTCACAGATCCGCCAGAATGGACCTCGGTCATCTATTTTCCCACGGTCGTCAAGATGATTTGGGGGCCCAAACATGTTCGGCTCTTCGCGTATCTGACGGCCTACGGTTCTCTTGTGATGAGTCTGATTTGCCTCGTGCAATCCTATTTTGATTCGCCTTAAGCGACTCCGCTTTTCTATTCTTGACACATCCTTCATCGCCGAATAGGTTAGGCTTACGTGTCCCAGGCACGGAACTTATGGGGCTCCATGGGAATCCCATCCTTCCATCACACAAGGAGGCAGGCGTTATGCGGTTCGTGAAAGTACAAGACGAAGAACGTTCAGGTCAGGTTGCCATCAACCTTGACCTTGTCCGGGAAGCACACTTTGGAGGGGGACTGCTGCACCTATATTTTGAGCGGAGCGCCGCCTCACAGGATGACGTGACCTTTACGGGCGAGAATGCTGCAAAACTTTGGGCTGCGATGGGCTAGCGGGGATGTGCCGAGCATGTGGCAACGAGCTCCCGCCCAGCAATGCGGGGCCGTCTGCCTTGTTGCCAGTGCTCCACCAGTTAACTTCTTTACAACCGTCCTCAAGCAGAAGAGAACAGAGACCGATATGCTATCTTAGTAGAGACATCCCTATGGAGCGAATATGCTGACAGCGATTGGCGACGTCATGCGGCGTGTGTATGACCGGGGCTGGGTAACGACCCGAGATGGGAACATTAGTATGCGGAAGCGAGAGGGGAAGTATCTCTACATTACCCCCTCCGGATGGCGGAAAACCATTGTCCACCCGGAACATATTGTGCGGATTGAAATTGTGAAGGATCCGCTGACAGGCGAACTGATACCAAATGTCCGTGAAGGACAGCAACCGTCCGGGGAGCTCTGGATGCACTGGAACTTGCAGCGCGATATAAGAAAAACCAGAACGGTCGTGCACGTCCACGCTACGCACATCGTCGCCGCCATGTATGCACGAATCAACTTGCAGGCCATCAGCGCAGAATTTCCCGAAATTTCGCGGTATACCCGCGTGGGACCGACGGTCCCTGCATTGCCGGCCTTGTCACGTGAACTGGCGGATGCGACGGCCGACTGTTTCGGTCTCGAGAAGGACGGGTCTCTCGCATTCGATATCGTGGGGCAGGCGAACCATGGAGTCTGCGCAGTCGCGACAGATCCATGGGCCGCCTACGAACATATCGAGCGCCTCGATCACATTTGCGAGATCGTCCTCAAAAGTGGCGTGAATAAATCCTGGTCTGAAGATAGATCCGTTGTAGCATAAAAGCCCAACCCCAATCCTCAAAGAGCATCGTATTGTTTCAATGCGAGATTTTTGCAGCGAGCACGTCGACCTGCTCGATCTTTGGTGCTTCGGCAAGCAACTCGGGCGCTTTGGCCATCAGCGCTGCTGCAATCTGGCCGGCCAGATGCGCCTTGCGGCCTGCGTCATCAGCAAAGGCATCGAAGATGCCAAATGTTGCCGGCCCCAACTTCAGCGCGAACCAGACCGGCGTGGTGGCTTCCTGATTCGCGAGGGCGAGTCCGTTTTCAAGAAATCGAGCGACGTCCGCTTCCTTCCCCGGCTTAGCTTGCAATCGTACTAACAATCCGACTCGTACCATGGTCATCCATCCTTTCTGAAATTGAACACTATGGAAAAATTCTAGTGAAGTACGGCGATCTGCGCTAGTGGCAGGAATGACAATTATGCTACAGTTCTCGCCATGCGCATTTATGTCCTCGCTCTCAATGACGTCTTCGACACAGGCTTATCCACTCTTCTCGATACCTTCAGTACGGCGAACGAACTGGCTGAATCCGCCGGGACCGCTTCGGCGCGTTTCGACCTCACGATCATCGGCGTGCGTCCTCGCGTGCACACGAGTCAAGG
>DATDFW010000533.1:0-4965 GCA_036522375.1 Nitrospiraceae bacterium | reverse complement strand
CTCAGAAGACCCTCGTTGGACGCGCGCAGTTGGAATCATCCCAGCCACCCCTTGGTAAACGGTAGTTGGCGGCGGCCTAGCTGGGATGTCATTTTGAGCATCCTGCGAGACCAGTCTCACCTTAAACCGCAATCCACGGTTAGCTGATCAGGAGGTAGGCTCCAACGCCTAAAGCTGTGAGCAGGGCGACACTCAGCATCACCTTTTCGTGCCCGCACATTCCCGCCTGTGCTTTGCAGACTGCCAAGGAGCACATAATTGCCATCGTGGCCTCCTTCGGTCAGATTGGAATCATATAGTCAAAACGATACGCCGCTGAGAATGCGTAGTCAACGCCGGACCGGTTGACCATGCCGTTCACAGACCGTACGCTCCAGCCGATCGCCCTGTAAACACTAATGAGCGAGACCGTCAGCAGGAGCTACGAAACAATCGCCTGTTTCGTTTCATCCAGATGTTTCTGGAGATACGTCATGAAGGGTGTGCCGCCCGTTCCCACAGCGGTGGGGTTGCTCGCATGGGCCTGATGCTGGCGATGAATGTAACTGTCGGCGTAGCCGATGTGAATCTCGCGAAATTGGGCGAGGAGATCGACGCAGGCGCAATAGGCAGTCCAGAGTTCGGGGCTGCGGGATTTCCGATCGCGAACATAGCCGGGGAGCAGGGGGCGACCGAGATCATCGGTGGCTTTCTCCAGGGCCTCTAGGAAGGCACGGTGGCGCGGGGGCATATAGTCTCGCATCTCCTGCAGATAGACGGTCAAGAGATCGGGGAGATGGGCGATCCCGAGTCCGGCGTCGAGGCAGGGAACAATAGAGCTTTGCGCGCCGGTTTCACCTCGAAATTGCTGCGGTTGACCAGCATAGGATTCCACACCCTCGTAGACGAGTCCGTTGGGTAAGGTGGGGCTATTCTTCCACGCGTGGATGTATGGCCTCACGCGGTTGTAATAAATATAGGGATCGCAGCGCTCTTTCATTCTGGCCAATGTATTACGCATCGCCGTTTGGGCCGATGCCAAGGATTGAAGCCCAAGTAAGACCTCGTCCTTTTTATCCTCGGCAGCACCATTCATCGCGCGCAGGAGTCCGGCCAGGCCCGATCCTGCTTCCCGCTCGATCTGGATGTGAACCAAGACAAACCACTCTTCATCCAAACCGCCGAGAAAATTTTGCAGCAACACAATGTTGTCGAGCCGAATGGGCTGAGTCCGGTCGAGTCGCTGCCAGTTGTCCAGCGCATAGGATGCATAAGACAGGACAGGTGGCCGCCCAAGCCGTTGTGCCACCTCGTACCAGGGTTTTGCCAATTGTGGTGGTAATGTCGAGACCGGTTGGTCTGGCACTTCCCACACATAGGCATGTCCTGCGAAGGAAAGGATTCGCATCGCGGTTCGATAGTCTTCCGTCCGCCATGTCCGGGGTATGGAAGGGAGCAACTGGCGCTGCTCGTGTATGTACCTCCGTACCGTCCGAGCACTCAACAATTTTGGTAACTCATGCCCTAGATGGTTGAGTGTCGTGCAGTCGGGCAGGTTCTCACAAGGATCTGGAGGGAGAAAACCCTGCTCAGGAGAAATCTCGTAATCGAAGAGCGAAAGAGAGATGAAGGGGGTCGAGCTCATCAGCAAACTCCGGTTCTCATGTGTAATCGTCTTCACTCTATCACACCTCGAGTGAATCTCGATCGATTCATGGGCTGGGAAATTATGATGTCACAGTTTGCTTTCTTGCCGAGCTGACTGACAATATTCGCCAGATATTTTCATAGAGAAGGAGCATGTCATGTTGATGGAGCCAGCGATTAGTTCACGGGTGTGCGTATGGCGACAGCTAGCTGTCGGGCTCATGGTGCTATGCCTGCTGGCTAGTGCGGGATGCGCTGCCGGTCATCATTCTCGGCTTGAGCGTCTTAGCTGGGAGAAACTGCGGCTTATCGATCTCACCCATTCCTTCGGGGCCGACACGATTGTCTGGCCGACCGAACAAGACTTCCGGCTCATCCTCCAGCAGGCGGGCGAGACGCCGGGCGGGTACTATTACGCCTCGAATCGCCTGGAGATGGCAGAACATGGGGGCACCCATATCGATGCCCCTATTCATTTTGCCAAGGATGGGCAGACACTGGATCAGATCCCGATCGAACGTATGGTTGGAACCGCTGTTCGAATCAACGTGGTTGCTCAATGTGCCCGCGATCGGGATTACCTCGTTACCATCCAAGATCTCGAGCAATGGGAAGCAGAACAGGGGCAAATCCCGGTCGGCGCAATCGTGCTTCTCGACACAGGCTTTGCCCGGTACTGGCCGTCGCGACAAGGGTACCTGGGGACAGAGCTGAGAGGGCCGGAGGGCGTGCGAGCGCTCCATTTCCCTGGCTTGCATCCCAGGGCTGCGGACTGGCTTGTGGGGCAGCGACAGGTCAAAGCCGTCGGAATTGACACCGCCTCGATTGATTATGGTCAATCAACTACTTTTGAGACGCATGTCGCGCTTCTCTCCAAGAACGTGCCGGTGCTCGAAAATCTTAGCAACCTACGAGACCTTCCGGAGCGAGGATTCGACGTGATTGCCTTGCCGATGAAAATTGCCGGAGGGACCGGCGGGCCACTGCGCATCATCGCAGTGCTATCACCAGTAAAGTAACCATTTTCGATGGAGCTAAGATTTGCCTTGCTGAATGAAAGCATTGAGGTTAGGTGGAGAGCGAAGCTGTTATCGTATGAGCTCGCGGAGGCGATTCGCCCATATCCATGGCGATCCCTCATTCTCGTGCTTGCAGTAGATAAAGCAATCCTTTCCCCGTCGGGCCATATCAGTGAAACGTGCGGCCCATTCCAACAATGTCGCCTCGGTATATTCGCTCCGTCGTAAGCGCACGTACCAGAATTCAGCAGTATCGCGGAGCTGTGCCGGAGACTCATCCGTATCTGCTGCGACCCAACTGACGCCATGGTGCCTCAATAGTTCCTCCACTTCCTGTACACGCCAAGATTCGTGTCGAAACTCCAGTGCCCAGCGGATGGTCCGTGGCACCTGTTCTAAAAATGCGTTGAGCCGATCGTCATCGCGTCTAAAGTTGGGCGGGAGTTGCAGCAAGACTGGTCCAAGCCGGTTCTGCTTTAGCAGTGGTGCCAACCGATCCAGCATGGCCCGGACAAACGGGAGCGCGTCCGGCCGCAACCGTTGCATATGCGTAATCTGCCGATGCGCCTTCGGTGAAAAGATGAACGAAGAGGACGTCTGTTCCAGCCATCCCTGCACCATTTGTTCGGTCGGCAACCGGTACCACACACCATCAAGCTCGACAGTGTTGAAGCGGTCGGCATAATACCTGAGAAACTCAGCCGATTTAAGTTTCTCGGGATAAAACCGTCCTACCCCCTGCCATGGTTTGTACGAATATCCTGATAAGCCGATGTGAATCGAGTTCATCGACAACATCGAGCAGCTGGTTGATGCGATCTGTCAGTCATATTCAGTAGCCACCGCTATAAAAGAAAACACCTGCCGGCCCCCACTGTTCTGCAACGACAGGAAAGTGCAAATGTGTTTTAGAGCCGATTATTGACCCATCGTGAGTACGACGCGGAACCGCGCCTTACCGCTTATCATGCGATCGTATGCGGCTGCGGCCTGTTCGAACGGAAATGTCTCGACCATGGGGCGAATGCCGGTGAGGGCACAAAAGTTTAGCGTATCTTCCGAGTCTCGAGCGGTTCCGGACGGCCAACCTTGAATTGACCGGCGTGCCATGATGAGTTGAACGGGCGTGACCTGCATCGGATCGGCAGAGGCCCCGACCACCAATAGTTTCCCGCCGACGCCGAGTCCGTCAATCAATTCCGACATCGATTTGCTATTTGGAGCAGTAGCCAATATGACGGAGGCCCCGCCCATCTTCGTTAATTCATTGGCCACATTGGTCTTGTCGGTGTCGAGATAGCGAGCGGCCCCCAGTTTTAACGCCAACATTTCCTTATCTTGGCCCCGACCGATCGCGACAGTGTGATAGCCCATCTTGCTGGCGAACTGTACGCCAAGATGCCCGAGTCCACCCAGGCCTTGCACCCCAACCAGATCGCCTGCGCTCGCCCCACTATGGCGCAGACTATTGAAGGTCGTGACACCGGCGCAGAGAATCGGCGCCGCTTCCACCGGTGAGAGGACGGCCGGAAGAGCGGCCACGGCTTCGCTTCGGGCAATCATGTATTGCGCGTATCCGCCGTCCTCCTGAAAACCCGTAACCTGGAAGTTCTGACAGCCCATGAAATCTCCGCGACGACAAGAGGTGCACTGGCCGCAATGCCCTCCATGCCAGCCCACACCGACTCGCTGGCCCTTCTTCCAGAGCGTCACACCTGGACCAACGGAATCGATCACGCCGGCGACCTCGTGTCCCGTCACGCGCGGGTACTGTAGCCCAGGCCAATGACCTTCTTTCACGAAGGCGTCACTGTGGCAGACACCGCAGGCTTGGATTTTGATACGAACGGTATTCGATCCCGGTTCCGGCAACGCACGCTTCACAACCTCGAACGCACCGCCCGGACCACTCACTTGGACTGAGATCATCTGCGCCATCGTGGGGCCTCCTTTCGTTGGTTATGGAAGAATTATTGGAAAGCCTAGTCCACTGAGAGGGTTGAGAGCAAGACAGGCTGAAGAGGCGGCGAACTGGTTTATCGCGCGACAATCGCAACGAAATATTATGCGAACAGTTTTGGGATAGGGCGGCGCGTCCAAGCTGCAGCGACCCGAAGCGTGCCCTTAATATATTTTGCAGAGAAACTGACACTTGCATACGGCGCGAGTGGCTGGTTTCGGCATCCAGTTAGAGAGCTGAGGCAGGTTTCCCACGATGACGTTGTTCGGCAGAGCGGAGGCGAATCTTGAAGATCACCCGGCGACTTTGTTCACGGTCAACTACGGCAGTTGATTCATAAATCAAATCTTGTCTCCCCCG
>DATDFW010000532.1:0-2858 GCA_036522375.1 Nitrospiraceae bacterium | reverse complement strand
AGGTAGCATAAAGCAACAACTCAAGTAGTACCAGCCCTCTCTCGCGCATCGAGAAAAGCGAACGGACCGAGAACTGTCACATCACTTACAACGTGCATCCTTCTCAACGGGGTGAGAACCTCGTGGCGGGACCCATTTCATGGTATTCGTGGCTCGGGTTTAAGGTCTATGAAACAATACGAGTGGCAAGCTGCTCAAGCACAGGTGAAACTCCTGAGCGGAGACTTGAGATCATCGGGCTGCAAGGAGACTCTATGCACAAGGACCTTTCTCAACTTCTCGTGGTCGCCGTGGTCCTCATTGTAGGAACGGCAGGGTGTCAACAGGAAACTCCATCCGGACAAACTGGAGTTCAGCATAACCAGCCGACAGGGGCGGGTGAGCAAGCTGCTCAGCAGGCGATCGATAGCATCAAGGGTCCGATGGACAAGGCTCGGGGAGTGGAGCATACCCTCGAGAAGTCTGTGGAACGAACGGCTGAGAAGGTCGACGAAGCAGCGCAGTGACAGTCTTTCCGGACATACGCACGATCCGTGCGGCTTGCCCGTAGTGCATACCCCATTTTGAATTCAGACTGCAGCTCCTGAGGAATCACTACCGTTTTGATCACCGCGACAGGACAATGGAGGGGCGATGTGCTCCAGCGGTTGTTTCTCGGCATTCACTCCGAACCGAAGGGCCACGATGGAACCAATCAGCATGGCGCCGGCGCCAATCAGATCACCTAAGAATACATCTCCTGCAGAAGTGTCGATGAGGTGACTGAAGAGCCAGGGTCCGAGCGCGCCGACCCCCTGACCCAATACGAAGAAAATCGCAATGGCACTGGCCCGAATCTCAAGAGGGAACATTTCGCTTACGGTCAAGTAGGCGGCACTGGCTCCGGCCGATGCAAAAAAGAATATGACGCACCAGGCGAGTGTCTGCGTCAACGCTGTGAGATATCCCTGCCAGAACAGATAGCCTGTCAATGCCAACAGCGTTCCGGACAGCCCATAGGTCCACGCGATCATCCTTTTTCTGCCGACGGAATCAAAGAATCGTCCGAGGAGCAGCGGTCCGAGGAAGTTCCCAATGGCAAAAGGCACGATATAGAGCCCTACCTGGCTCGGCGCGACTCCATAGAATTTCGACAGTACCAGGGCATAGGTGAAGAAGACTGAGTTATAGAGAAATGATTGTGTGATCATCAGTGTGGCGCCAAGCAGGGTCCGAGTGGGGTAGGAATGGAGGAGTTCTTGCCACACGGTGACGAACGTGGCTGAAACTGGAGTCTGCATCGAAATAAAATCTTTTGGTATAGATAAGCACTGAAGTCCCCTTTGCTGCATAACAGTCTGCTCAATGCCGTGAACGATCTCCTCTGCCTCCTGTGCCTTGCCATGGGTCATCAGCCAACGTGGGCTTTCAGGCAGGACTCGACGAACGAATAAAATGCCGATGCCCAGGACTGCCCCGAGTAGGAAGCATATCCGCCAACCGATTGATTCCGGAATAAATTGTGGGTTGAGCAGTGGAACGGTGAGCAAGGCTCCAGCTGCAGTTCCCGCCCACCAGCTTCCGTTCACGGCAAGATCTGTCTGTCCCCGCACGCGTGCGGGGATCAGTTCGTCGATGGCTGAATTGACGGCCGCATATTCGCCGCCGATGCCCATGCCGGTCAGAAACCGGAATGTCATGAAACTCCACAAGTTCCAAGAGAACGCTGTCAGCACCGTCGCGATGAGGTACAGGAGCAGTGTGCGGAGAAACCACTTCTTCCGCCCCTGTCGATCGGTCAACCTGCCAAAAAACAAGGCGCCTGTGACTGAACCGACCAGATAGGCGGAGGCGGTGAGCCCGACCTCTGTTGTTGATAGGTTCAGTGTGGTCGGACTAGTGAGGGTGGCACCCAGCGCGCCGACGATCGTGACCTCCAGTCCATCGAGGATCCAGGTCACTCCGAGCGCGGCTACGATACGCCAATGCCAGGGCGACCACGGCAAACGATCGAGGCGTTGAGGAATGTTGGTATGGACCATAAATACTACGAATCGTCGGCATAACGAAACGAATGAGCGGAGCAAAAAGGCATGGCGCAGCTCTCATCTTACATGGAGCATCCATGAGTGGCGAGGACCGTATTTGTGGAATGTAGAGACTGCCTAAATACTGTTGGCGATGTTGAGCAAGTCCTGGTCCATTGAGACGGGTAATGTGTTCCAACATGAAAATGTACGAAAGATCAAAGTGATAGAGAAATTGAATAGACGAGGAAGGAACCCTCCGTCAATACTGCTTGGCAAGACATTGTGTCCTGGAAATGCAATGGCACATAATTACATCATTTTGATAGATTGGAGAAATGTTCCTAAGAAATACATTTTCCTCGACAGACCAACTTGTCTCCATGCCGGATTCCAAGAACGTGAAACTCTTAGGTCCACTCAGCCAGTGCAAATGTATCTTCCATCGGTATGCATTAGGGATCTGTTGCCAGTGGTATTTTCAGCGAGTCTGCGATGAGGAGACTTGTAAAGGATGACACCTCACACACACTGATGCGCACCATTCCTTCTCTCTTTCGCGTTGACTCTTCCCTCTGATCCCTGTAAGCTTAGCCACGCTGACTGTCTCATCTCTCGCACAGCACTCCCTCCCACGTCCCCGTGCGTTTGATTCTCCGGTCTTCCGGCGTGCCTCAGTGGCCGCAGTTTCTGGGGCCCACGACCGCTGTCTCTGACGAGCGCCGTCGTGGTGGGCACGACCTGTTAGTCCACCATGTCATAAAGGAGTGTCAGATGAATCAAGAGCAATTCAAAGCATTTTGGACCCAATTAAAGGCTCCGCTCAAAGCGAAATGGGAGAAGATCACGGAT
>DATDFW010000531.1:0-2183 GCA_036522375.1 Nitrospiraceae bacterium | reverse complement strand
CGAAAACCACGAACTTCGGACATCGAACCCTTGCCCGTCCCGCATGTCTTGCCGTTCACGCGTTTCTCGCCATGGGAGCCTGGATATGAACAGACTGATTAAGAAGGCGAACGTCCTGATTGAAGCCTTGCCCTACATTCGCACGTTCAAGGGCAAGACGATTGTCATCAAATATGGCGGTCATGCGATGACCGATGCGCCGTTGAAAGAGCGCTTCGCGCAGGATGTCGTGCTCTTGAAATATGTCGGTCTCAACCCGGTCATTGTGCACGGTGGAGGACCTCAGATCGATAAGATGCTTGATCGCTTAGGCATCGAAGCCAAGTTTCGTCATGGGGTGCGGGTCACAGATGAGGCGACGATGGAAATCGTGGAGATGGTACTGGCCGGTAAAATCAATATGGAGATTGTCGATCTCTTGAATCGCCACGGCGGCCTGGCGGTGGGTTTGAGTGGAAAGGACGGAGGGCTCATGCTCTCTCGCCCGCTGACGGCGAAAGCCTGGGCGGCAAGTCTGGAAAAGGATCTCGATGACGGTGAGGGGGACGAGGATTTTGGCCTGGTCGGAGAGGTCCAGTCCATCGATCCCACGTTGGTGCGGAAACTTCAGCAGGATCATTATATTCCCGTCATTGCACCGATCGGTACCAACCGGGAAGGGAACACGTACAATATCAATGCCGATCTGGTGGCTGGGGCAATGGCCGCCGCACTTGGTGCGGAAAAGTTGGTGATGATGACCGATGTGAAAGGCATTCGCGGTATGAACGGGCACCATCTCTCGACGGTCTCCCGCAAAGATGTGCAGCGGATGGTGAAGAAGGGCACGATCAGCGAAGGGATGTTGCCCAAGGTACATGCTTGCTTGGATGCTCTCGGCGGCGGCGTCGGCAAAGCCCATATCATCGACGGTCGAATACCCCATGCCATTCTCCTCGAAGTATTCACACGTAAGGGTATCGGGACTGAGATTACGTCGTAGTCGTTCATCCAACCAGTCTCTTTTTTGTGGCGAACCAACACGTCCGAATTACCCGCCATCTTGAGACGCTCGTTCGCGAGCGTCATCCTGAGACGAGCCCTCGCGCGCTTCGGAAGGCGGCTCACTATCTGTCGACGCAGTTTTCCAAGGAAGGATGGGCTGCCACTAGCCAGCTTGTGAGTGCCTGGGGCAAGGTCTACCGCAATGTGGTGGCGATCAAGTACCCGGACAGGCCTGGACAAGGAGAGGAGTTGCCCCCACTCCTGATCGGGGCACACTACGACACCGTGTCCGGATCACCTGGTGCGGATGATAACGCAAGTGGGTTGGTGGTGCTCCTTGAGGTGGCATCCCTCCTCCGCGCGCGATTTCTCCTACGACCCGTTTGGCTTGTGGCATTTTGTCTTGAAGAGCAGGATCGACTGGGGAGTCAGGCGTTCGCGTTCCGTTTGAAAGCCGAACGCCGTGAATTGGCTGGTGCGATCATTCTGGAATGTGTTGGGTTTGCCAGAAGCGAGGCCGGTACGCAGCAGAGCCCACCCGGTGTGCCGATCGCGGTGCCGACCCAGGGAGACTTTCTTGCCATTGTGGGCAACGAAGCATCGCGGGCGTTGGTCACTCAGCTTGAACAGGAGGCCCAGCGGTATGCGAGCCAGCTCAAACCCCTGTCATTGGTGGTTCCAGGCCGAGGGGAGGCCCTGCCCGACACTCGTCGTAGCGACCATGCCTCGTTCTGGGATGCAGGCTATCCAGCGGTGATGTTGACCGATACGGCGAATTTCCGAAACCCCCATTATCATCGTGCGACTGATACTGTGGACACATTGAATCTTGAATTTCTCTCCAAGGTCGTTGCGACGGTGACCGCAACCGCGATTCACATCGCTGGGGTACCACCGTGAAGACGAGTCGTACAAGGCTGGCCCCTGCAACTCGACGTCTCGTGACAGATGTGTATGGTTGCCTCGACTATGAGGCCCTCGGACCGGTCTATTGTTATGAGGGCGGCGAAGAGTTTTGGCGAGCGAAACGAGGGCCTTGTGGCCGTCTCGGGAGTCGAGTCGCTGCGGTGTTGAGGAGGAAGCTGACCCGGGGCGGCCGCAGTCTCTATGTCGGTGCCGGAGTGGCGGAGCTTCCGGCATTGATTATGGAAACGGTAGAGCTTGGCCGGACAGTGGAACCCTATAATCTTCGAAGAGCC
>DATDFW010000530.1:0-2171 GCA_036522375.1 Nitrospiraceae bacterium | reverse complement strand
TTCATTCCTGAAGTCTTCCAGTCGCCCAAGCAGGACGCGGTTCAAGATGGAGGCCGCGGATCCCTGGACAGATGCGGCGCCGCCGCCTGATGAGTTTGCCCCCGCTGTTATTGGCGTATTACAGAGAGCGGTGAGGTTTGGGCCAAACCCCGTAACATTAGGAGCCGGAGGTCCACCTGTGCCCAGTCCCGCGCAGTTATTTGCCAAGAGGGCGTTGACTTGCTGGTCGAGGACTTGGGCCGATGCATCGAGGGTAGGTAGCAGGAGGAGGATGCCACCGATGAGGCAGATCCATTTCAGGAGGGTGGTCCGTGGGAACCCTGACCGGCTGTTCATTACGGTCCTGCTTCGCACATTGTCACTGAGAGCTATGAGACCCCCAATCAGTGTGCCTATTCGTGTCCTTCCAGTAACATGCCCATAAATGGATACGCCTAAGGGCCAAGGACAAGGACAATGGAACAACGCTGTGGCTCAAGATACGCCCCGCACAAGGTTGCCGCAAGAAGTGGGCAATGCTAGAGGCGTGATCAATGCTTTGCAAGCCCCTCATTTGAGGGGATGCGATTGCGGCAACCTTGTGCGAAGGCAGTCCTTCCCTTCAAATGGGTCTATTGCATTCTCCATTCAGAAGCCGTAGTCTTGGCCGCGTTTTTCTGGACCGTATTCAAAGTGCCGTTTGCCGGAAATTTCTGTAAGTTCCTAAGTTGTTTTCTCACAGACCATGGACGAACGAGATGGTCCTTGTGGGTTTTCTGCCGTTGATGGTCCGCATGGTCCGCACGGAGAACGGGGACAGTTCGCTCTTCCTCACGGATTTCTCTCGAACAGCCAGCAAAATTCCCTGTCTTACGCAGTCGGTGCTAGCAGTCTCGTGCTTGCTGGTCTTGCGAGTGACTACGCAGCGGCAACGCTCCCTTCTTGCGCTCGATCCTTTCAGGTATTGGGTGCCTCACCTCAATCGAAGGCCGCGCCTTGGGCGTTTCAGTATGAGGAGCATATTCCAAATTCCCGGATGTTGATTGGGAACCGATTTGGAACGTTCATGATTCTGTCCCTGAGAATGTCAGGTGTCACCGTGCCTTGGAGTCACACGTGGGACCGTCGTAATGGCGAAAGGTGTGGTTAAGATGACCGTGGTCACAAAGTCCCGCGGTCGATTGATCGATTTGGTGATTAGTGTCGTCCTCTTCATGATGTTGGGATATGGGTTGCAGGTCGGGTTCGACTCACAGGCTCAAACACATGAGAAGCCGGCCGAGCCTCCAAAAGAGAAATCGACGGACCTCATTAAGTACATGGGAGCAGGATCGTGTAATGCCACTGGATGCCATGGGCAATTGGACCCGAGAAAGAGGAAGTTCTCCATCTTGCAAGATGAATATTGGCGCTGGTATTGGAATGCGGAGAAAGAAAAAGACAAGCTTGACTTCGGGCACTCCACAGCGTTTGAAAATCTGAAGACGCCAGAGTCGCGGCGCATTGCGAAGAATCTTGGACTCAAATCGCCTGAGACAGAGCCACGGTGTTTGGCCTGCCATGCGATGCTTGTAGATGATAATCGTAAGGGGCCGAACTACGATCTGACGGAAGGGGTGACCTGTGAGGGCTGCCATGGCCCAGCTGAGCAATGGCTCGGGCCGCATACCCGCAAAGATTGGGATAAGAAGAAAGGGGCTGCCTATGGGATGCTCGACACGGAAAATTTGGTCAAGCGGGCGGAGCGGTGCCTCGTCTGTCACCAGGGAACGGATAAGTATAGCGTCGATCATGAATTGATCGGAGCCGGTCATCCCCGCTTAAGCTTTGAACTGGATTCTTACAGCGAGCTGATGCCGATCCATTGGATTGTGCCCAAAGACGAGAGGAATTGGAACGGGGCGCGCACGTGGGCGATCGGTCAGGCAGTTTCGCTGCGAAGTCAGTTAGACCTTTTGTCGTCCTCACGGAAATCCCAAGCCGTTCTCTGGCCTGATCTGATTCACTTCGATTGTTATGCTTGCCATCACGATGTGGTAGATCGTGTGAAGGGGATTTCCGAGGACGACAAAAAGTATCAGCGTTGGCGGTTCAAAGACTACTCAGGCAAAAAACCAGGTCGGCTGGTGTGGAATGCCGCCAGTTATTCGGTGTTCCGACATGCCGTGAGGGAGATTGCACCCGACAAGGCC
>DATDFW010000529.1:0-3290 GCA_036522375.1 Nitrospiraceae bacterium | reverse complement strand
CATCAGTGGTGGCGAAGGTGTCGGCCGGAGCGCTTGATCACATCTCTGTCGGGCGCGTGGGCAATCTGATTCGTCTGATTCAGAACCTCAAAGAAGCAGGCCTGTGGGTGTATGGTATGGATCCACAGGCAGAAAAGTTCTATACCGACATTGACATGACGGGATCCATTGCGTTGGTTCTCGGGGGTGAAGGAGAAGGTATACGTTCAGGTGTGTTGCGAGAGTGTGATGACCGCATCAGGATTCCGATGCAGGGCCGCGTGCAGTCACTGAATGTTTCAGCTGCCGCGGCCGTCGCGCTATTCGAAGTAGTTCGACAGCGTCGCAAAGGCATGCCGCTGGCGGCGAAGTCTAGCGAACCCTGATCGTCCCGTCTTGGATCGCGGTTTTGAGCAGCTGAGCGGTGTTCGACACGCGCATCTTTTTCATCATGTTGGCCCGATGCGCCTCGACGGTCTTGACGCTGATCTTGAGTCGTTGTCCGATTTCCTTGTTCTTGAACCCCGCCCAAATCAGTTCAAGAATCTCCTGTTCACGACTGGTGAGCGATTCCGGTCGCTTTTTGCGCGGCGGCGGTGTCAGATTGGCCAGGGAAGATTTGGTTTTTGACTTTACAGTCCGTGCCATTATCTTGTTCTCCTTTAACAAATAACGTAGTACGGTATAATTCACCGGGTCAGAAAAACGCTCAAGAGCAAACCCTGGCCCTGCAAGCAACAAATTATAAGAGCTCTTCCTCCATAAGTAAACTATGGGATATCGGCCAGAGTGAAGTTACCTAATTTATTTCAATTGGCATGCGATACGATTCGGGTTTTCCGAGCCGGGGTCGATTTCTGAGTGGATTATGCCTGAATGGTCTCTCTATCTTGTGGTCGGGACTCTCGGCGCCTTGATCGGCAGTTTTCTCAACGTCTGTATCTTCAGGCTACCACGTAGTGAATCGATCGCCTGGCCTGGCTCCCATTGCCCTTCTTGCCTACAGCCTATCGCGTTCTACGACAATATTCCTCTACTGAGCTACCTATGCCTTGGTGGACATTGCCGAGCTTGCGGCGCCCCAATTTCAATACGATATCCCATAGTTGAAGCCACGAATTCCATCGGCTATCTCACAATCCTATGGTCCTTCGGTCCAAGCTGGACGGCCGTCCTCTATGCTCTGTTATTTTCGGCGTTAGTCGTGGTGACAGGAACGGATCTAACTCATAAGATGATTCCCAATGTCATTACTCTGCCCGGGGTGGTAGTCGGATTGCTAGGCGCAGTTACCGTCCTACCGGTAGGTGTGATCAATTCGATACTCGGGCTCACTGTGGGAGGTGGCCTCCTCTGGATCTTGGCTTGGTTGAGCCCCTATCTTTTTGGCAAAGAGGGGATGGGAGGTGGTGATATTAAATTACTGGCAATGATCGGTGCGTTTCTGGGCTGGAAGCCTGCACTCCTCACCATTATGATCGGCTCGCTTGCCGGGTCAATCATCGGCATCGGCTTGATTACCCTGCGCATCATCAAGCGTGACGACTATATTCCCTTCGGCCCCTTTCTTGTGTTGGGGGCCCTCCTCTCCATGTTTTTCGCCCAACCGCTTCTCGATTGGTATCAAGGTCTTCTTGGTCCTGCCTACTGACACGTTCTCTGTATCTCTTCGGGCGGATCTCTGTATCTAAATAGTGAGCGGCTTCTCTAGTTTTTCATCCTTCCTGCCCATGATACAGGCCAGTTCTGCCTCCATGTTTTCTTGTGATTACCCGAAAACGCGCGAACCCGCGAAGTATTCTGTTTCTGCTTCTCACAATGCATTCGGTCATCTGTCCGTGCCTCGACTTGGGCACGGGTCTTGGAAACGGGTATTCATCCTCATAAGTGAATGTTTCCTCCTGGAGTAAGCATGTCGAGAAACTTACGGATACAAGAGCAAGGTTGGAGTCTGACGGAGCTTCTCGTTGTACTGGCGATCCTGAGCATCATGAGTCTGTTGGCAGGGCCGAGCTATCAGACAATGGCTGCAAGGACCCAAGCACGCAGCGCCACGGCAGAGATTGCTTCTGAGCTACGGCTCGCGAGACAACTGGCGATGACCAGGCGGGAGCGTCTTCGAGTCATATTCGACCCAGAGGCCCGTACGATCACTCTTCAACGCGCCGATGCCGAGGGTGTCCTGCGCGTTTACAAATATGCAGACAGGGGAGTTGTCGTAGAGGAGCCCACTGCTGGTCCCGAACTTCTGTTTCAACCTAGTGGTCGGTCGGCGAGCCCAACAACCATTCGCGTGCGAGACAGTCAAGGCAGTGAAATCACATTTACCGTCAGCATCACCGGAAGAGTGTCCTTCTTATGACGAGGGATCGCTTCCTTTACGCAGAGGGCGGAGCCGGTTTTGCCGAAGTATTCGTGGCTATGGCATTGACATTGATGGGATTGGTCAGTGCGATGGCAGCTTTTCAGTCCTCTGAGCGGAGTCTTCGGACAGGCATGTTGGCGACCAGGGCATTGGCGATGGCGGAATCGCGGATCGAAGCGAAACGCGCTGCGAGATGGGATCGGCTCTTGCTGGATGATCTGAATTACGACGGTATCCCTGACCTTGTCATGCGTGATGATGGGGGAGACGGCGATATGCTCGCCGGTGATGGGGTGTATTCCGGTAGCTGGGACCAGGATGGCATCCATCTGACCTGGATGGTGACGCCGAGCAATTCTGGCTCGCTGTCGGCATCAGGGCATGTCCTCATTGAGGCCCGCGCAGAATATGCAGCTGCCGAGGGCCAGCGTGAAGTACGAATCGGCACTCTGCGGGCCAATCCAGTGTTTGTCGGGAGACCATAGCGTGTTGCCACGCAGAGTAGACAGGATGCAGACCGGACAGCAGACGAGTAGGAGGGCCATAGAATGCGAACGGAAGCAGGGACCAGCCTGACTGAGCTGATGTGTGCCATGGCAGCTGGGTTTGTAATCTTGAGCGCCACGCTTCAGGCCCTGTCCTATTTCCAGCACCGGTTCATCGAGCAACAACATGAGGTCGCGCATCAGCAGGATCTTCGCCTTGGGTTAGAAGTCGTTGAACAGGAATTGCGGCTTGTAGGATCCGGTTCACTTACCATCGCCTCGTCGAGCACTGTTGAGTTTTCAGCGAATCTGCAAGGCCTCTCGACGACGGTCACTGCCCCGTCGCAGATCGGCCAGACAGCTCTATCAGTCGAAGACGGGCGAGGGTGGGAAAATCGAAAAACCATTGTGGCTTGCTGGGCCGAGCGTTGCGAGACGCTTGCTTTGGCACGTGATGGACA
>DATDFW010000528.1:0-2098 GCA_036522375.1 Nitrospiraceae bacterium | reverse complement strand
GACAGAGCGGAGTTCTCGGAGGGCAGGCAATCCGCTCAGTGAGGCTTCGATTGGAAAGGTAATGAACTGTTCCACTTCAACCGGGCCGAGCGCTGGAGAACGGGTCAGGATTTGGACTTGGACCGGGGTCAAATCCGGCATGGCGTCAATGGTGAGGTGGAAGAAGGACCAGAGGCCGATGGCGATGACAAAACTCGTTGCCACTAAAGTGAAGAATCGGTAGCGCATCGAAAGGGTAAACAGCCGTTCCATCTTACCCTCCCTCTCCAGTTCCAATATGTTCTTTCAGAAGGACGTTCTTCCGGTCAAAGACGCCGTCGACCACCACCTGCTCCCCCGCTGTCAGTCCTTTCCGGACTTCAACCCAACCCCCGCCTTCGCGGCCGACTTCGATCGGGACGAATACATACCCAGTCTCCCGCTGTACGAAGACGCCTCGTACCTTGTCCACCGTCGTCACTGCGGAAACGGGGATTGCCAAGGTTGGTGTGCTCGCGATGGCCAGCTGAACATCCACATACTCTCGTGGCCTCAGGCGGTGCTGCTGGTTTGCGACCTCGAACCGAACGCGAATCGTGCGCGTGGTCTCATCCGCGACCGGTGCAAGATAGGTGAGCGGAGCCGTGACCGTCTCACCGCCCTTCGGCAAGATTGTCCCGACATCGCCCTCCTTGAACTTTCGGGCCTGTTCGATCGGCAGATTGGCAAAGACCCAGACCCGGCTCGTATCGACAACCTCGAACAGTTCATATCCAGGAGCCACTCCCTGCCCTCGCACCACATATTGCGCTACAACAGTTCCGGCAATCGGCGAGGTAAGGATATAGCGATGCCCCTCCTGATGACTTCCATGCTCCAGCTGGCGTAACTCCTCTGCCGTCATGCCCATGTTCTGTAGTTTCTCGCGGACGTGCTGGAATCTCGCCTTCGTTTCCAGGTATCGGCCCTTGTCTTCGATGAGCTTTCGCTCGGACACGATGTCCTCGGCTCGCAGTTTCTGCGTCCGCCGGAAGGTGTTCTCGGCAACATCGACCTGCGCCTTGCTCACGAGGTACTCCTCAATCAACTGATCGAACTGCAAGCTGCCGATGGCTGCGAGTGGTTGACCTGGCTTGACCCGATCACCGAGCTGAACGTGAATATTCTCGACTTGTCCTTCAATCCGAGACGTAATCTTGGCGACCTGCTTTAAGTCGAGCGCGACTTCGCCTGGAGCCGTCACCACTTCTGGAACCATGTGTGCGGCAACCGGTTCGATCCGTATTCGGCCCCGCACGGACGCCGGAGGCTGAATGGTGATGATGCGAGGAGCCCCTGACTGTGGACTCGCTTTTGGCTCCGATGCTGGTGATTCGCTGCTATAGTCCCCACAGGCTATGACGAGCAGGACCAACGCGAGCACACACAATCCGGTCTGTGCGGTCCATCTGATTCTCATGGTCAGGCTCCTTCTGAATCGTCGGATCCCACCGACGGCACGTTCAAACCAGCGAGAGCGATGGAGCGGTCGGCGTGCGCATGGGCGTATTCGATCTGCCACGTTATACGTTGACGAGTCATTGATTATTGCTCTTCCTTCGCAGGCTCTATCCTCGATCCATCCAGGATAAGCCGGAAGGCTCAAGGCGGAAGTAGTCGCGATCTCCGGAAAGACCGACGGCCAGAAATACGGAAGGGCACCGCCCCTCACCGATAACTGACGGCGATACGCCTGCGCTATTTGATCATCAAAAAATGAGAAAAAATCAGAGGGATTGGGAAGGCGGAGCACGCAGAGGGAGTGTGGTGGAAAGAAACAGACTGGTCTGCGAGGGCCCTGGTTGCAGCGAAGCCACGACAACCGCTCGTCGAGCCGTGATGTTCTCGGCGACAGGTAATTCAGCAACCGCGATCCCTGGCTTCGGCAGTGGTCGATCGATCGGAGCAGAGAGCAGTGAGAATTCTATCTCAGGATGAGTGGACGCATGACCCGAATGAACACGAGCTTGTAAGTGCTGATGCGCTGCTTCAGGGCAGGTCGGATCGTGGATAGTCTCCGTATACTCACACTCAAGATCCTGGGAGAAAACCGAATGGATCGTGCCACCATGAACATGAC
>DATDFW010000527.1:0-7669 GCA_036522375.1 Nitrospiraceae bacterium | reverse complement strand
ACGAGGGCAAGACGAAGTGGTTTCTGCTGGGTGTGGCGCATGTATCAATGCGCGACGCCGCGTCGGTGAGAACGGGCCGGTACTATATTTCTGCACTTGATTGCTCGGTCAGCCAGGCTTCGAATGCCTTGCGGAGGATGCGTTTATATTGCGGTTGGTATCCGGGGATGCTGGAATAATCTTCCAGCTCCAACATCTTCTGAACCATGCTCACAGTGTACGATGCGCCGTGAGCCTCATGGTCCTTGTGCAACACGGCGAGACGACTTTCGGCCTCTCCCTGCTTGGCCTCCTCGAAAACATGCCAATCACAGTCTCGTGAATATCGTAGATAGGCCATACAAACCCTTGGATGCCGAACACATCATGCGCTGGGGATGATATATGGCTGGCACCATCTCTCTAATCGTTCAATTCTGACCCTACGCCGAGTCACAGCACAGGTCAAGATGAAGGAGAGCCAAGTACATGATGGCGGTCAAGGGGATAACTGTTTCGCATTAGCCAGAATGACCTCGCTGGCCTTTTCCGCAATCATATAGATAGGGGTGACGATGAAAAACCCTGGAATATAAGGGAAAATCGAGGCATCGACCACGCGGAGGTTAGTGGTGCCACGGACTCGAAAATTGTTGTCTAAGACGGCCAACCTATCTCCTTCGGCTCCTATTTTACAGGAGCACGATGCATGGTGTCCCCAAGCTTCGTTCATGATCCATTCCCGCAACGCATGGTCTGAAATGTTCGGTCCAGGCCAGATCTCCTCGGCTTGCCCTTCCGCAACCAGACGGTTCATGATTTTCCGAATCAACGCAACCGCTTCAACCATGGCATCCAGATCTGTCTTGCCCCTGGTCGGATCGTTGTCCTCTTCGAAATACTTAAAATTAATAGCTGGCGTATCTCGAGGATCGTTGGAGCGAAGCTTTACTTCTCCACCTGTATTATGAGTATGTCCCTTCAAGATCAGCCAGGTGAAGCGGTCCTTCACAGTGATGTTCTTCGTATAGCCCTGCTCATACCCTCTGAAATCCGAAGGCAGACCGAAGATAAAGAGATCGGGGTCTTGCTGCGCACTTGTGGCGATCGATGAACGTTTAAGAATCGCGATCACCACACCATTGCTGGAGTATAGAAAACCCTTGCCCTGTTTCCGCTCTTCGGGACTCGCATTCTTCCATTCCCGAAAAGCCGGATCCTTCTGCTCATCGGCTGTAAACGTGGCCTCGTCCAAAGTCGAGAAATCCTCCTTCATTTTATAGACGATTCCCACTTCATAACGATCCTGCAAATTCCGACCGACCCCCGGCAGTTCAATGTGCAATGGAATGCGATGTCGTTCGAGTTCTTCTCGCGGGCCGATTCCCGAAAGCATCAGCAATTGAGGGGTATTGAATGCCCCGGCCGAGAGAATGACCTCCTTCTTCGCCCGGAATTCCTTTACTGCGGGCATCTCTGAGCCGACTCTCGGGTCAGCTCGATAGAGATGCGCTCCTTCACGGCATTCCACCCCAATGGCTCTGGACTGTCCTCCATGAGAGGTCGAGAACTTCTCCAACAGTATTTTTGTCACCAGAACATTGGTTTTAACGACCAACTGATTCGGGCAACGCTCCTGCACCTCACGAATGCGATCACGCACGCCGGCGCGCCTGCCGCCATTGGTAGCAAGCGGCGTAATGTATAAACCTTCGGGACGGCGAGTGATCGAATCCATGTGATTGATGTCTTCTCTCAACGCCGCACTGAACAGCTTCGGAATAGCTCGAAAGAGAATGGCTTCCGGAACGGACCCGGGGAGATCGTCCAGGGTGGTGAGCGCCACGGCGGCAAGAATGTGCTGGAGCTGCCGATCATTTTTCACGAACCTTTCCAACGTTTCTTGAGAAGGCCGCTCAGTCGAGAGCCATCCTTGAAATCCGTGACGGCCTCCTGTCACAACATCCAATATCTTCGAACAATATTGGCAACGTTCGACCAACTGGAAATATCTGCGCATCCTGCCCGACGACCATGAGGCATCCCCGGTAAGTGTGGCAATGCGATCCCAATCGCTTTCATGAGGACAGATCGTGATCATGGCATTGTGAGCCGTACAGCCTCCGAGCGTGCCGGCCCTTGGGTACCAGATCCCTTTTCCTTCTTTGTCCCGCTTTGAATCCTTATTTTGACGATTGTCGTTGGCGTAATGCCGGACATAGTAGTTCCATTGCTGAGACTGATCCTCTGTGGCCAACGGATGAAAAGCCGGAACGACATAATTCGCGTTCTCCTCTTTGCCGCCTGCCTCAAGGAGAAGGACTCTATACCCGGCATTTGCCAAGTTCGCCGCGAGAGGTCCGCCTCCGGCCCCCGATCCCACAACGATGTAATCATATTCAGACGCGGCCGCCTGTCCCGTACCGGCTGCGGCACATCGCTCGTCGTCAGGATGCGAGGGTGCAAGGAGCGAACAGCCTCCCAGCGAGAGAGTAACTCCTGCTGCTGCAGCCAACTTAAGAAATACTCGTCTTGAGATCTCGGCCATCCAACACTCCTCAATTCAGCAGGTGTGCCTTAGAACGTCTTCAGAAACGCGATCAATGCTTTCTTTTTGTCGTCGGTGAGACCAGGCTCCTCTTTGAAGAAATCCGTGCCGAAGTAGTGACCGCGGTTGACGACGAAGTCGGGACACTTGCTCAACTCGAGCAGGGGTTTAACCAAACCCTTGTCATGCAAGATCTTCCGTGCCTCTTCGTCGCTGGCGTTTTCCGGCAATGCCTTCAGAGCACCTTTGACCTTGATCAGCAAACTTGCAATCTTCCTCTTATGCATGAGCCGATCAATCCAGCCTGCGTCATCCGGGAGCACGTTCAAATTCGTCAAGAGGTTAACCGGCGTGCCTTTGGGAATGGGGCCGATCTCAATGCCACTTTCTTTGAAAATAGCAGGAAGCAGTTGCACATCCGGAAGAATTTTTTCTTCGAGTTCCACGACGCCCTGAAGGAAGTCCGGTAGATACCCATTGGGTATGCGCAAATAGCTTTTGTGGGTCGTACGGTCGATGACACCCGGCACCTTATCGCCCAATATCGGGTCCTTGTCCCGTTTCTCAGGCCAGAGGAGCTGTTCGATCGAATTATGAAAAGATTCCATGCGTGCCTTGACGCTCGGGCTCGGATTAAATCGACCGACACTGTTATTCAGTAAGAACGGCGCTGTGGACCAGAGACTTATGAGCGAGGGCACGCGGGTATAGCCGACTCCTCCTGCAGGCATCACATATGACGATGGCTCCCCGGTGATCGGGTGGTGCACGGTGATCTCACCAACCGATGGCAGTTCTTTATACGATTCTGACGAGAAGTTGTCCCAGATATTTCCACGGATCGCATTGGTGGCCAATGGACTACAGGCATTCGTCTCTAGAAGTGTGACGGGGATGCGCAAATCGCTGGAGAGAAAGTTTCCATCGAGGAAGTCCTCGGCAAGGACAATCTTCCGCATCTTCTGCTTAAATTCCTCGGTCTTCGTCCACTGCCAGTACTTCTTCCAGCACTCCAAATACCCAGACCCTGCGCAGCCGTGAGGATCGACACCGACGGCCGCCTCAGGAAGTTTGCTGGAATGACAACGCGCGCAGCGTTCGGCAAATACCTCCTTACCTTGCTGAAGCAGGGACGCCTCTTCCGTCAGAAACCGGTCTCCTCCGGGAGCATCTTTTAATTTGTGCGGCGCGGTGGTCTTCAGGAAGAACAACGCCAGGTTGGGAGTCTGGGCTTCTGTCGCCTCCCAGTAACTCGAATTGTTTCTCGCGTCGACGATTTGGATCGGCGTGATCGGTTTACCGCCAACCAAGGGATTAAAGTGGCGTAACCATTCCTCGCTGAAGAGACCGATGTTGAGGAAGACGCGGTTGAGCGCGCCCAACGGTCCGACTGAATCGGATCCGTCTTTCAGCACGCGAGGAGTCAAGACGATGTCCGGTGGTTGAAAGAACGTCGTCAGCGGTCCCTTCGCGACATAGTCGTTGAGCTGCTTGTTGTTCAAGTTGCCACCGGCCAACTTCTCTTGTCCCCAGCGCTTGGCCTGCTCAAGACGAGGACCGAGACCGTATACGGCATTCATGGTGCGAGGGTTATTGATGTAGTCGGTCGAGACCAGCGAGGTATCGAGCGCGCCTGGGCGTGATGTATGGAAGAGCTGATAGGGAAAGCTCGTCTCATCGGCCTCCCAGGAAAAGATCCGATCGATCCAAAAATACTGCGCACCGACGTTCGAACTCAAGTGTTTCCATGCCGGATGCTCCGGATTTTCGGGCGGCTTCACCGGGTTCGGCCCGACATGGCAGAAGGCGCAAGACATTCCCACGCGATAGGGCTTCACGAGGTCCTTGGAGAGATAGTAGGTCGGATCCTCGTAATAGCGCTTCGCATCCCATTTCCTGGCGGCTTGTTCGTCGAATTCCGGATTGGGGAACAGCCGAAGTCCGACGATACCGCTGGCATAACCGTAAAACGATCCGACCGGCAGATTCTTCCCCCTTGCACCGATCCTTACGCCAGGGTATTTCGCCTCATTCTCAAACGGGTCGGGTGGGCATCCCGGGCCTACAATCCGCTTGTCGAGCCAGAGCCCGAACCGATCCGGATCAGGTCCGGTGGCTTTTTCAAAACATGGTTCATTGACCAAACCAAGATAGTGCCATCGACTATCGCGGCTGTAGTTCAGATTCGGATGCGAAGACAGTGTCTTCAGAAAATCGAGCGTCCCGAAACTGCGCGTTGACAGTTCATTCCACAAACGGTCGTTGCCGCCGCTCCACATCAGCCATGTGTTCCGACCTTTCACCTCCTCGGGAGTTAACGCCACCCCACCATCCATGTCGACAAAATAATCTTCATTGGCGGCCGGGAACGACAGGGCAGAACGATTCACCAGACGCGCCTCATCCGGAACCTCTTGCACTAGCCCAACCGATTTCTTGAGAGAGGGAAGCGTGTCACAACTGACAAGAAGAGTAAAACAGAGCAATGCGATGACTCGTGCCTTCATCGAATGCCTCCCAGCGATGTGAAAAGGTGCTCCAATGCTGTACTTAAATCCTTCCAGTGTCCCTTTTCATTCCAACGGCGCAGACCAGTATGGCCAGTGTCAGATTTACTACTGATACCATAATTTATTTCTCTATCGGTAACAATTTTTCGCGCGCCCCAAATCCGCCGGATACTCAATGAGTCTTCATTATCCCACTCATGCATCCACAGCAAAGTGCAGGAGATGCCAAGGAAGGGAAACTGAATTCCAGCAATGGTGCCAAGACTTCCTTGAAGGGGCTACTCAGCCGACAGTGCAACAGTCGGAACAACAAGCTTGGACAAAGTGCCCGGCAGGCTAAAAAGCTTGGCCGGCTCGGTGGGACTGGCATTTTTGACACGACGTGTGGATTCTTGGGATGCCGTAGCGCTCATGACGTGCCGCTGATATACAACACGTGCTTGCCGCGCTGAGGTTTCTGTTCGTAGGCGTGCCGAACATCTTCCATGGGAAAGACAGCGCCCACGACCGGTCTTATGACCCCGGCATCGATCAGACGGGAGATTTCGATCAACTGAACCTGGTTTGGCTCGACGATGAAGAAGGCATCCCGCACTCGCGGGTCACTAATCCGTTCCGCATCAGCCGCGATGGTCACCAATCGACCGCCCTTTCTCAGCAGCCCCCAGGAGCGGTCCCTCGTCTCGCCTCCGACCGTATCCAGCACCACATCTACGTCATGAACAACGGTCTCGAACGGCGTCGTCCTGTAATCAATAACTTCGTCAGCACCGAGCGCCGTGACGAAGTTGGCATTTGCCGCAGACGCCGTGGCGATCACGTGAGCATTCTTGTAACGGGCCAACTGCACGGCAAAGCTGCCGACCCCTCCCGCCGCGCCATGAATCAATACCCGTTCCCCCTCCGAGAGCCGGCCCCGATCGACGAGTGCTTGCCATGCCGTAAGGGCCGAGATTGGGACCGCTGCCACCAGAGAATCGACCAGAGAGATGGGCTTCGGCGCAATGTTGCCTGGGACCGTCAAACAATATTCCGCCTGAGCACCGTCACTGAACCAATCGTTCAATCCATACACAGAATCTCCAATCCGTACTCCAATGGAATCTGGTCCAATCGCGGCGACCACACCGGAGAATTCGTGACCGAGAATGATGGGGAACGGTCGTGCGCCGCCTTCACGAGTATGGAAAGTGGGGTACCACGAAAACTCCGTCGGTGTGATCGCCGCGGCCGAGACCTGGACAAGTACCTGATCGTCCTTCGGACTGGGTTTAGGCGCATCTTCATCACGAAGCGCTTCAGGCCCACCAACCTGATGTAATCGTATCGCTCTCATTGAGAATACCTATGCACGCGAAAATCTGCGCCTCCAACCGTGATGGCAACGAAGGAACCACTAATCAGCTGTACCGAGGGTAGGCTACCGCCGGAGTGATAGCGAGGTCAATGAGGAAAATCCGCTCGTGGATGGAAGAACCGGCACCGCCGTCCGCAGCAATGAGTCATCAGCTCTGCTGTAGTGTGAAAGGAAACCAGGTCGATTATCCTGCCTCGACCGTAACCTCCGTGGTTACCGAGTTTGCAATAAAGCATTCGGCATGCGCCCGTTCATGGACGGCTGTCAGCTGCTCCGGAGTCGGATGCGTCGTTCCACCGAAAGTAATTTTCGGGCGTAAGATAACACGCGTAACCGCCAGTTTGCCCTTCGCGTTCTTTTCCACAAACCCAATAGCTTCATCTCTGTAGCTATCGACGACAAATTGTTTCTTGCAGGCGATCGCCAGGAACGTCAGCATATGACAACTGGATAAGGCCCCGACCAGTGCCGATTCAGGGTTCATGTGAGCGGGGTTCCCGCGATAAGCCGGAGCCGCGGATGCGGGCACCCGAACACCGCCGTCAAACACTATGATGTGATCGCGACCATACGATTCGAACGAGAAATTCTCGGTTTCCCTCTTCCACTCAACCGTGGCCTTATGTTCAGACATCGGCAAGACCCTTTCTCTAGAGTTAGACGCTAACGAAAGAGCTGTTCAAGATTCGTGCGCGGACGAGTCGGTCGGAAATTGGCATATTCCTGATCTTCCGGTCCGCCTGGAAGGAGTCCAGCCGTGCATTTTACTTTGCTTTTGTGGGGATCTTTGGACAGGCACAAGCTCCAGATCATTTCTTCTACCAGCGGGAAAAGTTATCCCATTGAGACAAAATGTCAAAGGTCACATCTCTGCAGAATTATGCCGTTTTTAGAGATCGCACGGACGACTTGCTCGCACAGCCATCCCTTGCGCTTTCTTCCCAGGCGGTTCATCCCAATAAACCTATGCAAACCTTGTTGTTTTCTAAGTTCGTGTTGGTTGGCAAACCCTTTGCTCCTTCATAGTCAAAGATTTCCCTCTGACCAATGGCGGTAGAGAGAAGGAGAAAGACATTGGTATGTCGCTTCACAGAAACAGCCACCACCTGATCATCGATCACAATGAGTAGCCAATGATTCAAGCTCATCGAGATACGCTATTTGTCATCGCTGTCGCCAGCTTGCTGGCATGTGCAGGAATATTTTTATGGCTAAACCACGGTGCGGAGCATGTCCGGATCATAGACGGTTCTCGTGTCCTCCTCTTGTATCAGA
>DATDFW010000526.1:0-3786 GCA_036522375.1 Nitrospiraceae bacterium | reverse complement strand
CGCCGAGACGCGCCTTTTCCTCTGCCTCGGTCTCGCATCGTTCAGATCCTCAACGTTGAAGAGGAGTCCCTCGGAGGTCGGAAGTACTGCAGGGGTTTCTCCGTTCGCCAAGATCCATTGAATAGGCGAACGGCCCCACGAAGTGCGGTGGGTACCTCCTCCGGTCTTCACTCGCTACGGCCTTGCCCGCGGAACGGCGCGTCTTGGCGCACAGGGGGTTGGTGGGTGAGAAGTCTGAACTTTTTGAGCAGCCTGCGGATTGTCGCTTCCTAGCCGAAAATACATAGGGTATCGAGAGGCTGGCATACCACAATCGTTTCTGCGAAGCCCCCGGATCGGGTATACTCATCACCATGCGATCTCGCTACTTGCCATGGATGCTGGGCCTCGTCCTGACGATGCTGCTGGCCCCAGCGATCCCTACCTTTACTCAGGCGCAAGTCATCAAGTCAGGCCCGCCCTCGTGTCCCGGAGTCGCTTTGACATTCGACCTCTGCCCGGTGCGTAACGGCACCGGCTACGATCACGCGCTAATCGACTATTTGATTGAGCAGAAAATTCCCGCTACCTTCTTTATGTCTGGTAAATGGATAACAAAACACGATCAGCAAGTACAGGCGCTGCTCCAGATCCCATTTTTTGAAGTCGGCACGCATGGAGAGGTCCATGCGCATCTACCGCTTCATTCGGCCGACGAGCAAAAACAAGAGATTTTCGGACCGGTTCGGCTCCTCAAATCTAAATACGGTCATAACGCGACCTTATTTCGCCCTCCCTATGGGGAGTTCAACGACGACACTGTCAACGTGGCCCGTGCCCTCGGTCTCCAGTTCATTCTCTGGGATGTCGTGTCCGGCGATCCCGATCCGACCCTCACCGCTGTCCGGATCGAAGACCGGCTGAAACAGCTTGTCAGAAAGGGTAGCGTCATTGTGATGCACGCCAACGGGAAAGGTAAACATACGTACGAAGTCGTGCAAGACCTGCATCAGCAGCTCCTGCCTCAGCGGAGCCTCACCCCTATGACCATGAGCGATCTCTTACTCTGTAATGGCCAGGCAGCTCCATGAGTGATCCGACCGTTCGGCCCATGACCGTGGAGGATCGAGCCGCGGTCATGCAGTTGCTTGCCGACTCCGATCCATGGAAGCGGCTGGGCTACCAGGTCCGTGACTGGGACGGCTATTTCACTCCCCTCCCACAGGGACGCGACAGCTACGTCGTGGACCAGAACGGCCAAGCAGCCGGCATCGCGGTCGTTCGTCAGAAATTCCTGCTTGGCGACTATGTAGAGTTGTTTGGAGTGGCGGACCAGGCGAGAGGCAAGGGGCTGGGAACGTTGATGCTTGCGCACGTCGAAGCGGCGGTCTTTGCAAGGGTAAAGAACCTCTTCGTCTGCGTATCGGATTTCAACGACTGTGCTCGGCACTTTTACAAGAAGCAGGGCTACAGCGAGATCGGTCCCATGCCGGACTTTCTGATCCCAGGCAGTGCCGAAATCCTGCTGCGCAAGACCAGCGGCCCCGAGCGGGAGAAGAGTTCAATAGTCTTAGGACACTCGTCAATGGCAAGCTAGGCTTATCGCTTCTTGCTATTTATTTGCCGATGATACATGACCGTTGACCGATGAGGGAGTCCCATGAAGGTTAAGAAGCTTCTCCACACCCGCATGAGAGTCAGCGACATGGACCAGACAATCAACTTCTATACGAGCGTTCTCGGACTGGAAGTTCTGGAGCGCAAGGTCTCGCCGCGCGGCTCCAATCTGGCGTTTCTCAAGGTGCCTAACAGCGAAGAACTGATCGAACTCTGCAGTTTCCCGTCGAGTGGACCGGTGAGGATTCAGGAAGACCTGATTCATCTGGCCTTTCAAGTCGACAACCTTGACGACACGATCACGACCCTCACCGCACAGGGAATCGCGATTACCGATGGACCCACCACAACCTCCTCCGGCAGCCGCTTCATATTTATCGATGCTCCGGACGGTTACGAAGTCGAACTGATCGAGCGCCCACCTGACAGCAACATCGTCTGAAGTTCGCGAACATCTCTTACGTCGTACGCTATTCAAGCGATCCGGTTTTTCCAGCAGGCTGAGGCAAGGTCTGCGCTGCAACTCTTCACCCATTGACGAATCCGTGTTAGCCCACGTATGGTCATTCCCCGCTTCACACTTCACGAGCGACGAAATACCAGAGGAGACCGATCATGAAGAATGGGTTCTTCCGCGGGCATGGACTGGGTAATGACTATGTGGTGATGGACCCCAAAGATCTTTCGTTCTCGCTCACCCCTTCACGGATCAAAGCTATCTGTGATCGTCATTGGGGCCTCGGCAGTGATGGAGTCCTTGCGCTGGTTCCATCAAAGCACGCAGACTTTGGCCTGAGGATCTTCAACCCCGACGGTAGCGAGGCGGAAAAATCCGGTAACGGCCTACGCATCTTTGCCCGCTATCTTCACGCCACCGGCAAGACGAAAAAACGACACTTCACCATCGAGACCAAAGGTGGGCTGGTGACTATTGCACTGCAAGTGGACCGGCATGGAGATGCAAGCGCCGTCACCGTCGAAATGGGTCGGGCCACGTTCCACCCAAGCGCGCTCCCCTGTAGCCTCGTGATCAACGAACTGATCGAACAACCTATCGAGGTTGCGGGCCAATCCCTCATCTTCACCGGCGTGAGTGTGGGGAATCCCCACTGTGTCGTCTTCAAACCGGTCGGACAGTCCTGGTCGAGAGAGGATCTATTGAAATTGGGACCCGCATTAGAGAATCATGCTCTGTTTCCAAAGCGAACGAATGTTCAACTCGCCATACCGACAGGCCCCAAAGAGCTCTTTATTCTGATCTGGGAACGTGGGGCCGGTGAAACCCAGGCCTCCGGTTCCTCCTCATGCGCCGCCGCAAGCGCTGCTGTCCGGCTCGGGCTGGTGAAAAGCCCTGTTACGGTGAACATGCCGGGGGGGCAGCTTACGATCGAGGTCGCCGAGGATTTTAGTCTTACGATGAAGGGTCCGGTCGCAGAGGTCGCACGTGGAAGCCTCAGCCCCTCCTTTGTGCGTGGCCTTCGCTGAACTAATCATCGGTTGTCAGCAATCAACGTTGTAGGGTTGGGCCCAAGTTGCCCGTTCATCTTCCAAGCCGTAGAATGTTGAGGGACGTACGACGGTATGCTGAGGCCGACAACTTATGCAACGTTCAGCCGAATTCCAATCTAAACTCGACCACCTGCCGGATCAGCCGGGGGTTTATCTTTTCAGAGACAACCAGAACGAGTTGCTCTACATCGGCAAGGCCGCAGCCCTGTCTCATCGCGTGCGGTCCTACTTTCAGAAGGGGACCGATCACTCCCCAAAACACAGCGTTCTGGTCAGTCACATCGCGGACTTTGAAACAATCGTCACGCGTTCAGAACTCGAAGCGCTCATTCTTGAAAGCAACCTGATCAAACAGCATCGGCCTCGATTCAATGTGGTCTTGCGAGACGACAAGCAATACCCCTACCTTCGCCTGCCGGTTAAGGAACCCTTCCCGCGGCTCTCCATCGTCCGTCGCGTGCAACAAGATGGCGCACTTTACTATGGCCCCTACACACCGGCAGGCGCTTTACGGGAGACACTGCGGGTCATCAAAAAGGCTTTCCCCTTAGCCACCTGTACGATCGAGATCGACGGCAAAGCGGAACGAGCCTGCATCGAATTCGAAATCAAGCGGTGCATGGCGCCCTGCACCGGCAATCAATCGAAAGAGGACTATCGCCGCATCGTCGAACAGGTGCG
>DATDFW010000525.1:0-6847 GCA_036522375.1 Nitrospiraceae bacterium | reverse complement strand
GATGTCTTCCCTCTTGCCCTAGAGATTGGGGCTTACTGCAAGCGCTGCCATTGACAGCCGCCATGCGCTACTGAGCTGAACTTCATTATTGGGCCTGGGCAATCGAGAGCGCGTGTGTCTCACCTTCTACCTTGTTTACTTTCGCATCAATACGAATTCCTGGGGCCAGGTGTATCCCCGTCTGTGTACTAAGATCGATACGAAGAATCACTTCCTCACCATCCGACTGCTTGACGAGCAGGTTACCGCCGTTAATGTGCAATATTTCTCCCGTGATGGTACGGATACCCTGCTGTGGTTCCGCATCGCACTTCATATGGTCAGGTAGTCCGCCTTTCCGGTCAGCGCATGAGGCAGGTTCCGTTTTGTGTCGTGCCTGAGTGACATTGGACAGACTCAGGCACAACACGAAACTACACGAGATGACACCCAAAATTTTTGGAATAGATACCATCGTGGCCTCCCCGGTTAGAAGTTGGACAGGCATAGAGGTAGTTATTACTCTACCAACTTCCTTCTGCTAATGGTATTACCGCACCCCGCCAACCTTGGTGCTCAGATTAGAACCATCTGGCCAGCTAATTGGACCCATCGGACCTTGCGCGGTCCTACACGTCCTCCAACGAACGCCCAAGGCTGGCCTACTGGGCAGATTTTTTAAGAAGAGCATGCAGGTTTGGCCCTACAGGTTTTCAGCAGGAATCGAGTGGCCAGACCATCGTGCCTAAGTACCCGCGGGGTTTTGCAGCCACGGCGAGGGTGGTCTGTTTATTGCGTGGAGAGCGAAAAGCGAGCGTGGCGAAGCTGACTTCACCTACCTAATATCCGCGGTGAAGAGCGCCAGCCTGTCCGGTATAAAGATTAAAGACCCGCCAGCGATGGTGTGCTGTTTGCGGAATCCGACATGTACGCATCAATGGTAGAAAAAGTCAGGCGGTTCCAGTTTGCATACTCGGCCAGTAAGTACTGCATTGTTTCAACGGTGCTCTTGTTGAGCAGTGTGCTGTATATGGAATTTCCACGCCTTGCCTGGGCGGCAGTCTATAAATGTAGAGATGCAGCGGGGGAACCTATCCTCACTAATAGACCCGCCCGACTCCATGATTGCCAGATGCTCAGCGAGGATGCCCCTGATCTGAAACTACCTGTTGCCCCTATGCCCTTAAACCAGCAAGCTGATCAGGGGGCTTCGTTTGATTCGAGACCTGCGCCAAACCCTGGTGCGCCGTCCTCTCCGCTTCCGCCTCCACCCTGCGCCGGAGGCATCAATCCTTTGAACCCGCTCAGCACTCCGCCGTGTGTTCGTCCAGATCAATCCGGAGCGCAACCACCCGAAGCGACCCCTCACCGTCTCCTCCTTAAACCTGTCTCTCGCTAAAAGTGAGCGGCACTCCTTCAGTACATGTCTTCAAAAATTCGAAGTGGCGGTCTTTCGCGACTCTAAGAATTAATCGAATCGTATTTGTACTTACCCGCCGCCTTCGCCCCCTATTGGTCGCAAGGGTATACCCCATACTCTCTGCCCCCTTCGAACTACTTCCTTAGCGTATTTCGCGACAACCCATCTGCCGATAATCTTCACAGAGAGCGTAGTTTAAAGGCTGAATGGCAAGGAGGCGTCATCATGGCTACTTTACGGGCACTTGTTGGAGCTGGCTCTATGCTTGCCTTTGTGGGATTCGTGGTGTTTGTCCCAATAGGTTGGGCCGTGGTCCTCGTCATCGCGACGGCAATGCCATAGAATTTTGCACTAGTTGCCGCTGCCCCGCAGTGCAGTGATCAAAGCGAGGTTATATCCAGGTGAAGGTCTTAGAATATCGATCGAGTGAGCGGAGTGCGCTTAATGTTCTATCATGCTAACAACCGGCGTACAGGCCAGCGAGGGGGACGGCGGGGCTGATTGAAGGAGGGTCAGACACGTGAAGATGACAACGTGAGGTTTGGCACGACTACCCAAGTACCCGCGTTGACCTATTTTCAGAAGCGAAACAAAGAGTATCCGAAATTACCCTCTGAGATTTCTACCTGGAAACTTCCGTATTATGCCAGGATAAGCTGCGACGGTTTGCCCGTTAAGTTTGACAACCAGCATGCCTCCACTGGTATTGGCCAAAGGTAGCTCAGGGGCTATGAGGCACGCGATCTTCACGAAAGATTTGGCGGTAACTCTGGGGGCGAGTTTTTTTGAATCCATGGCTGCCTCCTCGTAAAGCTAATTCGCCTTCGTGGAAGCTGTGCAACGTTCGTTCCCTCTCTTCTGGGCCGCTCTCAACGCTCTCCACTGCAGTAAACCGGCGTAGAATTGGGGATTGTGCCGCACATGAACCGCTAGAGGGTTAAGGGAAACGTGTGGGCAAGCCATGTTACGTGTAGGAATGCGCCTTCATGTTGAGTACTTGGGGGAGCCTGGAGTGAATGGGGCGCCTCACTGACCACGTCCTACCGGACAGGCATCTTCGGGAACTGCTTCACGCTCGGCTGGTCCTGACCGTTATCTCGCTGGCCGGCAGTTGTTTTGGGCTCTCATAGATCGTGAATATCAACATTAATGCGCACGACTGCCAAGAACAAATCGCTTCCAGAGGCCAGGATCTTTTCATGCGCCGTCAAAGAGTCAGATTGGAGAAAAAGAAGGATTCAGCTCACCGGATGAGCGAATGATTGCCCGAAACCCTTAGTATCTTACGTGTTTGTACCCACTCTTGATAGGTTCCCAGCGCGGGCACGGAAACTATGCTAGCTTCCCAACTACAATGGAAGTCTCATTATGCATTACCTAGCAAGGCTCTCATTCCACAAGTTCGTTGAATCTGTCCACACCACTGATACGGCATCGATCATCCTCCTTTCTCTCCTCTTCATATTTGTGCTGATGGTGGTGGGCGCGATCCTGTACCTCTATCTATCCGGCGCGCTCCATGCGACTCATATGAGACCTTTCCGGTTCGCCTTATATATCCTATTGCTCATCACCGCAATGACCGCTGGAATCAAGCTCATCCTCCATTCATCCGAAGGCTGTGAGGCCGCAGTCAATTTTGAGGACATGAACCTACGGCAAGAAACACTCAGCCCCAGGTGTTAGGACCCACCCTTCCGTTTTTAGAAGGCTGGGGAACGGACATCTTTTTGATTCTTACAATACATCGAACCGCAACACGAAGTACCTAGTATCCACCCCCACCTCCACTCCGGTTCAGCGCAGGGCAATCCCCCCCGGGCTAGGGTACCTCTCCTAGACTGCCCCGAGGTTGCATCGTGCCTGGCAGATGTCCTAGTCTTGTCACTTCCTGTCTCGTAGCGCCGTTTCTGCGTTTACCCCCTGTGTTTCGTCGTGGTCATGTGCATCCACGGATCTAGCGTTGAGGGTTCAAGCCCCTCCGGGCACTGCGAAATTCAGAATTTATCAAGTACATTCCACATAAAGATCTAAATCTGAAAAGCCAGTACGACTCAGCTCAAGTTGACCTCGATGGGCACATAATCCCGAACTGTTGGCAAGTTTGAACGATAGTTAAACGATGCGGCGTTTATTCCTTGCAATTTTCTTAAGCGTGGCATGTGCAACCATCGCCGCAGCAGATTCCTACGAGGACGCAGTTTCTGCCTTACTGCGTGGAGACAACACGCGAGCGGTTCGACTATTCCACCCTCTCGCCGAGCAGGGATTCGCAATGGCGCAGACCCATCTGGGTGAGATGTATCGGATGGGGCAGGGCGTCCCAAAGGACTACCAAAAGGCGCTGTTGTGGTATCGCAAGGCGGCGGAGCAGGGAGACGCTGGTGCGCAATACAAGCTGGGTCTGATGTATTACTTCGGGCAAGGTGTTCGGAAGGACTACCAAGAAACGCTGAAGTGGTATCGCAAGGTGGCGGAGCAAGGATTCGCAAGGGCGCAGTTCAATCTGGGTCTGATGTATTACGAAGGCAAAGGTGTTGTGCAGGATTACCAAGAGGCACTGAAATGGTATCGCAAGGCGGCGGAGCAGGGATTCGCAAGTGCTCAGGGAGGTCTGGGACTGATGTATCACGAAGGCAAGGGTGTTGCGCAGGATTACCAGGAGGCACTGAAATGGTATCGCAAAGCCGCAGAGCAGGGACTCCCACAGGCGCAGTCCAATATGGGTCTGATGTATTACTTCGGGCAGGGTGTTCCGCAGGATTACGTTCGCGCTCACATGTGGTATACCGTCGCCGCAGCCATGTTGAGTGGCGACCATTCGAAGACAGCAAATAAGTATCGAGGCATTGTAGCTTCACAACTGACCAGAGCGCAGCTCGGGAAAGCGCGTGAGATGGCGCGGCGCTGCCAGAAAACGAAGTTCGAGGAATGCGACTAGAAGCAAGAGGAACACCACTCTGCTGAGAAGGCACGCCGTGCCGTCAAGGATGCACTCTTCCTGAATGACCAGGGAACCATGGAGCTCATCATCGAGTCCAAGGCATTGAGCATCGCAGGATACCTGTGTTTGATAGCTACTGTCTGGCAATCTGAGAGAACTGGGGATAATTCTAAGATAGCCAAAACTAGGGGTTTACCTAGCCCCACTCATTCTCTAGACTGGCATATGGTATGGCCACAATTTTATTTGGCATGACGCTTATTTAAAAGGAGGAGGACATCGTGAGCTGGGAACCCCCATCGTTCATAGAAATAAACATGAATGCTGAAATCAACTCGTATCAAAATGACTTCGCCGAGACCCCAGAAATCACGGAGCTTGTAATGGAAGTACCAGCGGTGGTCATCCCCCAAAAAGATTGAATGGGTGGATATGATGGTCGTTCGGATCCTGGGGTCGGCAGCCGGTGGAGGATTTCCTCAGTGGAACTGCGCCTGTTTTCACTGCCATGGATTGCGAGAGGTGCAGATCAACGCGAGCGCTCGAACGCAGGAATCGGTCGGCCTGAGTGTGGACGAAAAAGACTGGTTTCTCATCAACGCGTCCCCAGACATTCGCTCACAGATCGAAAGTTTTCGCCCGCTCTATCCCAGGAAACTTCGCACCACACCAATCCAGGCGATCATTCTGACCAATGGGGATCTGGATCACTGTTTGGGCCTCCTTTCGCTCCGAGAACATCATCGTCTGGTCGTCTACGCGACCGCCTCTGTACGTCGCGGATTCACCGAAGGCAATGTCTTGTATCGGACCCTTCAACGTTTCGATGGTCAGGTGACCTGGCGGACACTACAATTGGGAGTTGAGGAGAGCATAGTATGCGCCGACGGACGCCAGTCAGGATTGACAGTGAAAGCCTTGCCCGTCCCGGGAAAGCCTCCCATCCATCTAGAAGGACTCGTCTCATCGAGTGATCCGGAACTTAATGTGGGACTGAGGTTTCGCCAATGTTCCAATGGGCGAGTGCTCGCCTATCTTTCCGCGGTTGGCCGGATTACGGCCTCGGTGATCGAGGGGTTGGCAGATGCGGATTGTGTGATGTTCGACGGCACCTTCTGGTCGAGCGATGAACTTTCCGCTCCGGGCTTGCTCGAGAAGTCCGCCGAAGATCTATCCCATTGGCCCGTCGGAGGACCCTGCGGGAGTCTTGCGCAGCTCTCGAAGATCACGGCTCCTCAGCGAGTGTTTATCCACATCAACAACACCAATCCGATGTTGAGGGAGGATTCCTCCGAGCGACAGATTATTGAATCATCAGGATGGAGAGTTGGGTGCGATGGGATGGAGATCAGGCTATGAAGAACGATCACAATCGAGGTCCACTTGTTGAGGATGCCTTTGTGGAATGGCTCAGTCGTGAAGGTTCCACCCGATACCATGATCATCATCCCTACCACATGCTTATGCATGAGGGGCGTTTAACGAAGATCCAGCTGCAACAATGGGTCTTGAATCGGTACTACTATCAGACGCGGATTCCAATTAAGGATGCCATAATCGTATCGAAATCCGAGGACCCGAACTTTCGGCGCATGTGGCTCCGCCGTATTCAAGACCAGGACGGGCAACAGGAAGGGGAAGGTGGACTCACTGCGTGGCTTGAACTTGCCCGGGGCGTGGATCTCGATGTTGAAGAAGTCAAAAGCTTACGGTCAGTGCTTCCAGGCGTCAGACTAGCCTGCGATGAGTACGTACGGCTGGTCTATAACTCATCGCTTCTCGAAGCGGTCGCTTCCTCACTCACCGAGTTATTTGCTCCGATGCTCATGACCCACCGTCTCCAGGCCTGGAAACTATATTATCCGTGGGTGAGCACAGAGGCACTGGGGTATTTCCAAATGCGTATTGCCCGCGCCAGCCAGGACTCGAAGCAGGCTCTTGAATATGTTGTTCAACGTGCCGTCACCTATGAGCTCCAGGAACGATGTGTACAAGCGTTGATCAAGAAAGCGGAAATTCTGTGGCGCCTCCTCGATTGCATGTATGTGGCCTATATCGAACCAGGAATAGAAATAGAAAAGATTGCACATGGCCAAGGACTCGACCGGCGACATAGCCAAACCTCGGTTTAGTGCGAAAGTTCGTCTTCGTTTTGATCGGCGAACCGGTCGCTATCTGCTCTTGTATCCTGAAACGGGTCTCGAGCTGAACAGGTCCGCGACCGAGGTTGCGCATCGATGCACTGGAGAATGGACGGTCAACGAAATGGTGGAGGACTTGGCTCACAAGTATCCCGAGATGTCTCCGGTTAATATCTTGCGCGATGTACTTATCTTTCTCAGATCCCTCGCGGACCGTGGATTGATTCAAGGTTTTAAATGAATCACGAGTATCGTCCCTATACGTTGATCGCAGAGCTCACCTACCGATGCCCACTACGATGTCCCTATTGTGCAAACCCTGTCGCCTGCCCCGATCAAGGTGATGAGATCGACACCGACACA
>DATDFW010000524.1:0-14188 GCA_036522375.1 Nitrospiraceae bacterium | reverse complement strand
TATGGCATCTTGCTGGAGAGCGTGTAAATCGAGCGATTTACACCGTAATCCATCGCGACTCCGAGAGGGTGTAAGAAAAAGCCTGCCCAACGCCAGGGGTTATCGCTTGCGGCTGCTCCGGCCGCCACATCGGTATAGACCAACGATGTGGGGTCCATCACACTGTAAATGCTGGCTGGGGCGGTATAGCTTCCATCGGCATCAGCCGATGTCTGTTGCTGGCGATTTTCGGCACAACCGACCGCAGTGGCCAGGAGGAGAATTCCCAGGGCAAGAGCTGTGGTCCTCATAGATGACCTCATATGTCCATGGTTCAGATCGACGGTCTCGATAGACTGAAGTGTAGCCGACCTCTAGAATTCTGTCCAGGATTAGAGCGGTTCAGGCCACCATCACGAGAACGGTCAGTTGGGGCGAGGGAGTCTGGATCGAGCGGAAAGATTGAGAATGTGGTAGGCGATACTGGTATCGAACCAGTGGCCTCTTCCGTGTGAAGGAAGCGCTCTACCCCTGAGCTAATCGCCTACACGGACTAAAGTCTAGCATGGGGTTATAAATTGGATCAACCGCGACGCGATGCATGATGCGGAGCGAACTCGCCTTGACATCCCCAAAACACGGTTCCTACAATGCCACCGCTCTTAGTTTTTTCTTTTCGAGATTGTACTCCTATGCGCAACGATGTTGTCATAATCGGGGGTGGACTGGCCGGGTCTGAAGCGGCGTGGCAAGCGGCCAATCGTGGAGCGAAAGTGACGCTCTATGAAATGCGCCCGAAAGAGATGACGCAAGCGCACAAGACCGGTGGTTTGGCAGAATTGGTTTGTTCGAACTCTCTTGGCTCCACGGATCTCCTTAATGCTCCTGGCATCTTGAAGGAAGAAATGCGTCGCCTCAACTCTCTTATTATACGGGTGGCGGACGAGGTACGGGTTCCAGCCGGATCGGCCCTGGCCGTTGATCGCGAGCAGTTTTCACTCAAGGTTACTCAGGCGCTGGAGGGGCATCCAAACATCCGCATTCTGAAGGAAGAGGTCATCGAAATCCCAACGGACTGCCTTTGCATTCTGGCAACCGGCCCGCTGACGTCCGACAAACTGTCTCGGGCGATTGCCCAATTGACCCACACGAAGCATTTGTACTTTTACGATGCGATCTCTCCGATTGTGGATGCCGATTCCATCAATATGGATGTCGTATTTCTTGGGTCCCGTTACAACAAGGGCGGAGATGACTATCTCAACTGTCCCATGGACGAGCCGGCCTACAATGCATTCTATGACGCGTTGCTCGCTGCAGAGAAAGTCCAACCGAAAGAATTCGAAAAGACTCCCTATTTTGAAGGTTGTATCCCCATCGAAGTGATGGCTGAACGGGGTCGCCAGACCATGCAATTCGGTCCTTTGAAACCGGTGGGACTTGAGAATCCCAAGACGGGTGCACGAGCCTATGCTGTGGTACAGCTCCGAACGGAAAACGCCCATCGCTCCTGCTACAATCTTGTGGGATTTCAGACGAAATTGACCTACGGGGAGCAGAAACGAGTGTTTCGCATGATTCCCGGTCTTGAGCAGGCGGAGTTTCTGCGTTATGGCAGCCTGCATCGCAACACCTTTATCAATTCTCCCCAATTGCTGCGAGACACCTTGCAGTTCAAGGCGCGCGGCACCCTCTTCTTTGCAGGACAGCTGGTCGGAGTCGAGGGCTATACCGATTCCGCCGCGATGGGAGGGTTAGCCGGAATCAACGCGGCCCGTGGTCTTGCTGGATTACCGTTGGTCACGCCGCCTCTCACCACGGCGCATGGCTGTCTTGTGTCGTACATTACAACCACAGACCCTCATCACTTTCAGCCGATGAATACGAATTTCGGACTCTTTCCTCCCCTCGCGACACCGATGAGAGACAAGGAGCGCAAACGACGTCTTGTGGGACAACGGGCGCTTGAGGACTTGATGACATGGATGACGCAATTCGAGCTTTCATGACGTTCCTTGAGTTGGAACGTCATGCGTCGCATGAAACGGTACGCAGCTATGTGTCGGATCTTCGACAATTTCAGACCTTTTTGCGCGAGAAGGCAGGCACCTCCACAATGAATCCGGATACCGTGAAGACGGAGTCCATTCGCGCCTATCTTCACTGGTTGGACCGCAAGCGAGAGAAAAGCACGTCGATGGCCCGGAAGCTGGCCTCCCTCCGCAGCTTCTTTCGCTATTTGCAAAGAAATGGCCTGGTCGGCATCAATCCTGCCGAGACCATCAGGACGCCGAAACAGCCGAAGCATCTTCCGCGTGTCTTAACCAAGGACGACGCGGCAGCATTGATGGAGTTTCCCTCCGATCAGGCAGATAAGGCACTCAGAGACCGCGCCTTATTGGAAACACTCTATTCGACAGGGGCTCGCGTCAGTGAACTCGTAGGGATCAATCTCGAAGATCTCCGTGTGTCCGAGGGACTGGCCCATCTTCGAGGAAAGGGGCGGAAGGAGCGCATTGTGCCGATCGGAGATGTGGCCCTCCGGGCCATTCAGGCATATCTGAATGACCAGCCCCCCATCGAGTCTCGAAGACTGAAGACGACAAAGCGTGACCCTTCACCGCTCTTCCGAAACAGCCGAGGGGGACGGTTAACGACCCGAAGCGTTGCTCGGATTGTAACTCACTATTCGAACAGGCTTGCCGGTGGATCTGTGAGTCCCCATACGTTGCGTCATTCTTTTGCCACCCATCTCCTTGACGAAGGGGCTGATCTGCGATCGATCCAAGAGATGCTCGGACATGCCTCGTTGAGTACGACACAAAAGTATACGCACTTGGCCACGGACCAGATCCTGGCCGTCTATGATAAGACCCATCCGCGGGCCGGTCGTCCGACCAGTGCGCGTGTTGTAAAGGCCATCAAGCCATGATGATCGTGCGATTGGCAACGACACTCTGTGTCAGGAAAAGTCTGGAAGCGGAACGGGAGACGAACGGGCTCGGCCCGCGTGTCTTGCCTTTCACGCTTCTCTCGACATGGGAGCCAAGGTATGAACCGACTGATTAAGAAAGCAAACGTCCTGATCGAAGCCTTGCCCTACATTCGTACATTCAAGGGCAAGACAATTGTCATCAAATATGGCGGTCACGCGATGACCGATGCGCCCTTGAAAGAGCGCTTCGCGCAGGATGTCGTGCTCTTGAAATATGTGGGTCTTAACCCAGTCATTGTGCATGGCGGAGGACCTCAAATTGACAAGATGCTCGATCGCTTAGGCATCGAGCCGAAGTTTCGTCACGGGGTACGCGTCACAGATGAGGCTACGATGGAAGTTGTGGAGATGGTGCTGGCAGGTAAAATCAATATGGAGATTGTCGATCTCTTGAATCGACACGGCGGCCTTGCGGTTGGTTTGAGTGGAAAGGACGGAGGCCTCATGCTCTCTCGCCCCCTGACGGCGAAAGCCTGGGCGGCAAGTCTGGAAAAGGATCTCGATGACGGCGAGGGTGACGAGGATTTTGGCCTCGTTGGAGAGCTTCAGTCGATTGATCCCACGTTGGTGCGGAAACTCCAGCAGGATCATTACATCCCCGTCATTGCGCCGATCGGTACCAACCGGGAAGGGAACACATACAATATCAACGCCGATCTGGTGGCCGGCGCAATGGCAGCTGCGCTCGGCGCGGAGAAGCTCGTAATGCTGACCGATGTGAAAGGCATTCGCGGTACGACGGGACACCATCTCTCGACGGTCTCCCGCAAAGACGTGCAGCGGATGGTGAAGAAGGGCACGATTAGCGAGGGAATGTTGCCCAAGGTCCATGCTTGCCTGGATGCACTCGGCGGCGGCGTCGGCAAAGCCCATATCATCGACGGTCGAATACCTCATGCCATTCTCCTGGAAGTTTTCACACGTAAGGGTATCGGAACCGAGATTACGTCGTAGTTGTTCATCCAGTCAGTCTCCTTGTTGTGGTGAGCCAACATTTCCGAATCATCCGCCATCTTGAGGCCCTCGTTCGCGAACGTCATCCTGAGACGAGTCCTCGCGCGCTTCAGAAAGCGGCCCACTATTTGACGATGCAGTGTGCCAAGTCCGGCTGGGTCACCGGATACCAGCTCGTGAGTGCCTGGGACAAAGTCTATCGCAATGTGGTGGCGATCAAATATCCGGACTGGCCCAGTCAAGGAGAGGAGATGCCCCCTCTCCTGATCGGAGCCCACTATGACACCGTTTCCGGATCACCAGGTGCGGATGATAACGCAAGTGGGCTGGTGGTGCTTCTCGAAGTGGCGTCCCTTCTCCGCATGCGATCTCTGGTACGACCCATTTGGCTTGTGGCATTTTGTCTTGAAGAGCAGGATCGACTGGGGAGTCAGGCATTCGCCTCCCGTTTGAAAGCCGAGCGTCGTGAGTTGGCCGGTGCGATCATTCTAGAATGTGTCGGGTTTGCCAGAAGCGAGGCCGGTTCGCAGCAGATCCCGACCGGGGTGCCGATCGCCGTCCCGACACAGGGAGACTTTCTCGCCATTGTGGGCAACGAGGCATCCCGGGATTTGGTGACTCAGCTTGAACAGGAGGCTCAGCGGTATGCGAGCCAGCTCAAACCCCTGTCATTGGTAGTGCCAGGCCGAGGGGAAACCATGCCCGACACCCGTCGTAGCGACCATGCCTCGTTCTGGGATGCAGACTATCCAGCCGTCGTATTAACCGATACGGCGAATTTCAGAAACCCCCATTACCATCGTCCGACTGATACCGTGGACACCCTGAATCTTGAATTTCTCTCCAAAGTCGTTGCGACGGTGACCGCAACCGCGATTCAGATCGCGGGGGAACGATCTTGAACACGAGTCGTACAAGGTTGGCCCCTGCGACTCGGCGTCTCGTAACAGACGTGTATAGCCGCCTCAACTATGACGCACTGGGACCGGTCTATTGTTATGAAGGTGGCGATGAGTTCTGGCGAGCGAAACGAGGACCGTGTGACCGTCTCGGGAGTCAAGTCGCCGTGGTATTGAGGACGAGACTCACACGGGGTGGCCGCAGTCTCTATGTCGGCGCCGGAGTGGCAGAACTCCCAGCGTTGATTATGGAAACAGTAGAGCTTCGCCGGACAGTAGAAGCCTATAATCTTCGGAGAGCCGAAGTCGCAGCCCTCAACCGTGTCTGCCACTCGATTCCTCTCAAGTTCCATGTGGTTGATGCAGCTCGCGCGAAGGGCCGATTCGATCATCTCTGGATGGTCAGTGTGTTGAATGATCCTGAGCGATTCCCACATCTGTCGCCTCTGTCCTATGGACGAGGTAATCCTCTCACTCTCGATCCGCTGAAATTTGGCAAAGAGCGCCGCATGGTGCGCGCGCTAGTTGCACGTTGTATGGAAAAACTCGCGAGGCCTGGCTTCGTCACGACTACTGTGGAAGAAGTCTTGTGGATTGCAGAGTGGTGCCACAGACATCGAGTGCTATACCGGGTTGGGAAGCACGACTATCCGACGGCATTAGTGGGCGATCCGATCTGTTTCATGTACATCGGCAAGAAACAATAGCAGGCGACATTCGTGAACGGTCGCCGGGGACTATTCGCTTTTTGTGATACCATCCGGACAGCCGAAACTTCCGCATGCCGGGATGGTGTTTCGGCGGCTTGCTAGATCCTGAAGCCGGGCTTGGTTTTCGAAGAGTTGTCTAAGTACTCCCCTGCGTACCTCACATAGTTGTCCGCCGATTCCTTGATCCATACGAGCTCGGCTTCTGATACTGCACGCCGAACACGGCCAGGCGATCCGAGGATCACACTCTTCGGCGGCACAATCATGTCTTCTACCACCAATGCACCGGCTCCCACGACTGAATCTTCTCCGACCACGGCTCCATCCATCACAATAGCCCCCATACCGATGAGCACACGATCCTTTATCGTACAACCATGGAGTATTGCCGCATGGCCGATGGTCACCTCGTTGCCGATGATCAAAGGATGGGTATCGTGAGTGACATGAAGGATACAGAGATCCTGCATGTTCGTTCGGTCACCGATCCTAATGGAGTGCACGTCTCCGCGTATGACGGCGTGGAACCAAACACTACAGTGCTCACCCAGCACGACATCGCCGATGACAATGCCGGTCTCTTCGATAAAACACGACGTGGGAATGGTGGGTTTGATTCCCTGAAATGTGCGGATCATGCAACTCACTGTAGGGGAATCGGCCCGCAACCTGCAAGGGGTTACGGAGGGAGCGTGAGGGATGGGGGCACCGACGCGTCTCCGCGAAAGCTTGTCGTTCACTGGATCGTCGATTGCACGTGGAGCGCTCATGAGTATTGCAGGTGAGCCAGCCGGGTCTGAGCTTGTTCGATCGTATGCAACAAAGCCTGATGGGTACGGCATCCCGCAACGAGTTTCGCGTCGGAGATGGTCACCGGTTTATAGGGAGCCATAAATCTGTTTTTCAGCCGGACAATTCGAGCTGTCGAAAGGTCTAACCGCTCAATGGAAATCGTGCCTGACGCCACCGCCTGTTCCACGGCCTCGAACGCCGCGACTTCCCGGTCCCGATCTTTACAAATCAAGACCATATCGCAGCCTGCCAGCACGGCACGAACCGCAGCATCTTCCACGCCAAAATGATCGATGATCGCGTGCATTTCCAGGTCATCCGTCAATACGACTCCGTTGTATTGCAACTCCTGGCGCAAAAAATCGTTGATGATGGACGGCGAGAGCGTGGCTGGCAATTCGTGATCGAGGGCTCGGTAGAGCACGTGGGCGGTCATCAGAGATGCGACACCTCGTTGAACAGCACGTCGGAAGGGGGGAAACTCGATGGCCTCCAATCGCTCCCGCGAGGCCTCGACGACAGGAAGTTCTTTATGGGAATCAGTATTCGTGTCGCCGTGACCGGGAAAGTGTTTCCCGCAGGCCACGACTCCGTTATCCTGGAGCCCTGCTGCTGTCGCGATCCCTAGCTCGCACACGACCGTCGGCGTCGTGCCGAACGCGCGGTCACCAATGACCGGATTGTCGGGATTGCTGTTCACGTCGAGCACCGGTGCCATATTCATGTTCACGCCCACAGCTCTCAGCTCTTTGGCAATAGTAGCCGCAGCAGCGTATGCCAATTCGGTTGAATTGGCACGGCCCAACAGGCTACAGGGCGGGAAAATTGTAAAGCCTTTCGGTAGACGAGAAACCCGGCCACCCTCTTGATCGATTGAAATCAAGAGCGGCGAGTGGGGGCTACAAGCCTGCAGATTGTTGGTGAGGTCGACCATCTGCTCGATGGATTCCAGATTCCGAGAAAACAGAATGACGCCGCCCGGCTTGTACTGTCTAATGAATGAGGCCAATTCCGGTGTCACGGACGTACCGAGAAAGCCGACCATGAACAGCTGTCCAATTTTTTCTCGCGAGGTCATGTGATCGTGTCCAATGTTAGAACGCTGCGGAAAAACTTTGTTGGTGGGCTAAAAGCTCGAGGGGTTGTAAAGGTAGCACAACAGGACGATATTTCTGCCGAAGTACCGAGCGTGAAGAGCTGGACGAGCGAAACGGGTGCGAGCGAACGGTCCGCTTTTCGACGTTTTGTGAGCTTCGAACTCCGACCGTCGAATGTCGGATCGCGCTCGTCGTGCATAGCTCCCGTCACGGTTCACGGATGGTGGTAGACTGTTTTCGCATCCTGCTAGAGGCTCCGATCAATCAGATATTGCACCAATAATCTGGTTCCGATCGCGGTGGGTCCCTTCGGAATGTAAGCCCGTTCCCGCTCACTCCAATCCGTACTGGCAATATCGAGGTGGACCCATGGGCAATCTCCCACAAACTTGCTCAGAAAGAGCGCCGCAGTGATCATGCCGCCGCCACGGCCGCCGATGTTGCGCATATCGGCGACATCACTTTTGAGCTGTTCGAAATATTCCTCCCACAAGGGCATCTCCCACACTCGCTCACCGGCTTTGTGTCCCGATTTTCTGATCTGCTCTTTGAGCGTCTGGTCTGTTCCAAACATCCCGATGGCAAATTGGCCGAGCGCCACGACACAGGCCCCCGTGAGCGTTGCGATGTCGATCAAGGCCGCCGGCTTATAACGCATCGCATAGGCGAGGCCGTCGGCCAGAATAAGCCGACCTTCCGCATCCGTGTTCTGTACTTCGACAGTCTTCCCCGACAGCGTTGTCACGATATCGCCCGGCTTCATCGCCCTGCCACCCGGCATGTTTTCCGCCACGGGCAAGATACTGATGAGACGCAAAGGGAGCTTGAGTCTGGCCGCTGCACGGATCGAGGCCAAGACTTCGGCCCCTCCCGTCATATCGGCTTTCATGTGTTCCATATTTTCGGCAGGCTTCAGGGAGATCCCGCCCGTATCGAAGGTGATCGTCTTTCCGACCAGCACGACCGGGCGTGCGTCCTTTTTCTTGGCGCCGTTGTATTCAAGGATGATGAACTTGGGGGGCTCCTGGCTCCCGCGCGCCACGCCGAGCAATGCTCCCATTCCCAAGCGCTGCATGTCATTCTGCTCGAGAATCTTGATCATGACCCTTTCCGTCTTGGCAATGGTCTTTGCTTCGTCGGCGACTCTGGTGGGGGTCAGGACGTTAGAGGGATGATTACAGAGATCTCGGACAAATACGGTGGCCTCTGCCGTCGCAACGCCGCGCCGGATACCTTCAGTGGCCTGCCGCAACTGACTTTTCCTCGGGATCAGTATCTTCATCTCCGCCACGTCTTGCCCTGAGGCTGTCTCACTTCGATAGACGGTGAACTGATAGCTGCCCAGTATCGCCCCTTCAACCATCGCTTGCGTGACTTCAAGCGATGACATTCCTCCAGGGATTACCGTAGGAAGCACTGCCGTAAATGATCCAACTTTTGTTTGCCGGGTGCGCTTCGCTGCCGAGCCCATTGCCTGCCGGATTTTCTCAAGCGTGACCTGGTTTTTCTTGCCCAAGCCGACCAGCACCAGTCGTTTCGCAGGCACTCTGTCCTGCGTGTGGTACAGCAATACCTCGTTGGCCTTGCCTTCGAATTCTTTGGACTGCACCAGATTGCTCAACGCACCTCCGAGGGGCCGATTGAGCAGGGCAGCATCCTGTCTGGCCAATCCCTCCCCTTCACAGTGCATGAGTACCAACACCTCGGCGGATGCGGTCTCCGCTCGTCCAACCTGTACCGTGACCTGCATGATCTTCATTCGTGTCTCCTTGGCCAAGCTTTCAGCGATCAGCCATCAGCGTTCAGTTCCCTTGAGCGCCAGAGGCTTCTTATCACACCCCGCGCATGTCGGGCGTCCATATATATTTATGCAGCTGTAATTGGAATCGCACAGGGAGCTTGTCGGCCAGGATCCACTCGGCAAGCTCACGGACATCGAGCGAACCGAAGACCGGGCTGATGAGCACCGAACAACGACTGGCTAAGTCATACCGGGCAAGGACCTCGCGAGCCCAGTCGTAATCGGCTCGGTTAGCCAAGACAAACTTCGCTTCGTCTTTACCTGTCAGCCGAGAAAGATTCGGCCAGTGCATTCGATCGGTCATCCCGCTCCCTGGACACTTCACATCCAGTATGACATGCGTCCGGGAATCGACCGGTGCAATATCGATCGCGCCGCTAGTTTCAAGAAGGACTGTGTAGCCGGAATCGCATAGTCTGGTCAAGAGCGGGAAACTCTCAGGCTGGACAAGCGGCTCCCCTCCCGTGACCTCCACGAGGCGGCACCCATAGGTTTGCACCTTTGCAAGGACTTCATCGACCGAACACTCGCGCCCTCCGTAGAACGCATAGTCGGTATCGCACCAGGTGCAGCGGAGTGGGCATCCGGTCAGTCGTACGAATACACAGGGCTGTCCGATGTAGCTCGACTCGCCTTGAATGCTATGGAAGATCTCCGTAATGCGCATAATTCAAACACGTGAAACGATACTAGAAGAATACATACTGAAAATAGGTGGATTCTGTATGACATCAAAAGAATTGGTCGGCGGTACACATTTCACTTCCACATTGCGGTAGGCCAACCGCGACGTTGCGCCGTCCGTGCCATGCCCCGGATCGGGTTGACAACCAGGGGGTGCCCGACCAATTCAAGAATGTCACGGTCCCCTGGGCTATCGCCATAGGCATAGGAACCGGTTAAATCCAGATTCATTTCCTGCGCGTGAGCGAGAATCAACTCACACTTGCCACGACCATAGGGTAACGGGGGAATCAATGCTCCGGTATAGACTGAGTCCAGTTCTTCAAGCTTCGCCGCAAAGACCGTAGGCACTCCCAAGATCTTCGCAAGGGGAATGATCAAAAATTCAGGCGCGCCCGTCACAAGAATCAATTGGTGACCGGCCTGTCCATGTGCGTCGAGCCTTGTGCGAGCCTGGAGAGAAAGCTTGCCGATCATCTCGGTCTGACAGTATTCCTGTGCATATGATTCAATGTCTGCGGGACGCTTGCCTGTCAGATACACTTTTCGTTCTCGAAGTGAATGCAGAGACAACGGAGGGACGTGCCCCACTAACCAAGCCGCACTCCGAGCCAGCTCTCCCCATCCCACCAAACCACGCCGCCACAGAAACCGGAAGAATCCTATCTCGCTGGCTTCACCCGGGAGAAGTGTATTGTCGACATCGAATAGGGCAGCGACGGACCCCTGTGTCTGTCGTTCAGCGACATCATCGAGCAGCGTGGATGTCAGGATGTGGTGACTCTGCACAGCCTTGGAGGATCCGGTGAGTATAAGCCGCTCGATTCTACCGGACCCTCTATTGATTGACAAGGATTTTGGCCCACTTCTATAATGCGCTTCCCTCGTCGTCGAAGTGTTGATTTCTCATGCCGAAGTGGTGAAATGGCAGACACGCACGTTTGAGGGGCGTGTGGCGCAAGCCGTGCGGGTTCAAGTCCCGCCTTCGGCACCAACTTCCTCACGCGCAGAGATAAGCTCCCGTATCTGGACTTTTGACGGCCTTCCATAGGACACTGACGCCTCTGAAGAGATTGTGCCGAAGCAGCTAAGTAGGGCAAGCGTCATGCGGCACGGTGCAAGCCGATCTGCAACCAACACAGAACCGGTCGTGGTGCACATGAAATCCCACGGCGAGCGCGCCTGCTTCTCTTCCCTTCACCCACGCTGGGCGCAGCAGCGTTATACATCCTCAACACAACAGGTGACGGCGCATCCCAGATTTTGCCATTGCTATCTGCCCATGGTTCTCTCACCTGGCCGTTCTCCATCACTAAGAGTAGCTGTATGAACAGTGCCGAACATCCGTCGGAACTCGACTCTCTGCGTTCGCAGGTGGCAGAGCTCTCGCGCGCACTCGCAGAGCGAGATCAATTCATGCGAGCAGAAAAACAACATGTTGAAGAACAGATGCAAGGTCTCCGGGAGCAATCACGTCTCTTGCGTACCATTATCGAAGGTACCGTAGACGAGACCGGGGATGAATTCTTTGCCTCCCTGGTCATCCACTTGACCTCGACGTTGCATGTGCAATATGCGCTGATCAGTAAAGTGTGTGAGGGCCGGTTCATGAAGATCCGTACCCTTGCGGTTTCGGTTGGAGGTACCCTTGTCGATAACTTCGAGTACGAACTTGCCCAGACGCCCTGCGCGACTGCACTGACACAGGACTTCACCTGTTTTGACAGGGATGTCCGGGGAGCATTCCCTCAGTTTCAGCGTTTGGCGGATCTTGGAACCGAGAGCTATTGCGCGGTGCCGCTCCGGACGAAACTCGGAGCCGTCATGGGCTTACTTGTCGTGATGGATACAAAGCCAGTACAACACGGCGACCATTTACAGCCTCTGCTGGAGGTATTGACTCCACGCATTGTTGTGGAGCTCGAGCGGAGGCGAACCGAGCAGGAATGTGTCCAGGCTCTGGCCGATAGGCCCAATTTCATGGACTCGGTCCCCGATATTCCTCCGTTCACCCTCGATACCTGTGGCAACATGGGCAAATGGAATGGTCGCGTTGAGGATGTCACGGGATATAGCCCGGAATTGTGGAATCAACCTGCCTTGGCCTTCGTGCCTTCCGAGGAACAGGCCCGCGATGGAATGCCTCTCCGAATGGCCGGCTCGGAAACGGACATTATTGCGCGAAAAGAGGCGGCGGAGGCGTCCTACAAGGCCGAGCGACGTTATCGAGCCATTTTTGAACAAGCCGAAGTGGGTGTGGCGCAGATTGATTCGCTTGCAGGCCGGTTCGTGCAGGTCAATCACAAGTACTGTGAGATCCTGGGCATGACAGAAGCTGAGATGCTGGCAGCCAGCTTCATGAGCATCACACACCCCGATGATCTCGCGGCCGACCTTGGGAATATGGAACGCCTTCGGAGCGGCATGATTGGCTCCTTCACGATGGAAAAACGATATGTACGCAAGGACGGTTCCATCGTGTGGGTGATCCTGAGTGTCGCCCCCTTGTGGCTGCCAGGTGAAGAGCCTAATTATCATATCGCCGTCGTCCAGAACATTACCGAGCGCAAGCGTGTCGAGGAGGCCTTACGTGAGAGTGAAGAGCGTTTTGCGCTGGCTGTAGAGGGATCCACCGATACTCTCTGGGATGCCCACCGGCTGCTTGGCGAGCCGTGGTATGCGCCACAGACACCGATCTGGTGGTCTCCACGAGTCAGGGAATTGCTGGGCTTAGAGGAGTCAGAATCGTTCGACAGGCTTGAGCAATGGGTGGTAAGACTTCATCCCGATGACAAGGATCACGTGTTCGGTCAACTTGCGGCGCACATTGAACATCGAGTTCCCTACGATGTCGAATACCGGCTACGCACCAATCGAGGAGACTATCGCTGGGTTCGCGGTCGGGGGCAGGCAATGTGGGATGAGCAGGGAGAGGTCCGTCGCATGTCCGGCTCGTGTCAAGATATCACGGACCGCAAGCAGGCGGAAGAGAAACTCAGACTGAGTGAACAACGCCAGGAAGTTGCCCTATCGGGTGCCAATCTCGGATTGTGGGATTGGGATGTGTCCAGCGGAAAAGCCGTGTTCGATGCACGTTGGTGCTCGATGATAGGCTATGCGGTGGACGAACTGGAGCCTCATGTCCGCACCTGGCAATCCCTGCTGCACCCAGAGGATCTGCCCACCATCCAAGTCATTCTCGACTCTCACCTGAAGAACGAAACGCCGGATTATGAAGTTGAGTTTAGGATGCGGCATAGGGCCGGCCACTGGATCTGGATTTTGGCCCGTGGCAGAGTCGTGGAACGTGATGACGCCGACGTGCCCATCCGCATGGCGGGAACCCACATGGATATTACCGACCGCAAGCGGGCGGAAGATACCATACGGGAAGCCGAGCTGCGTTACCGAACCATTTTCAAACAGGCCGGAGCGGGGGTTGCGCAGGTTGAGTCACGGACGGGCCAATTTATCCAGGTCAATCGCCAATATTGTGAGATTATGGGCCTGACGGAAGCTGAGATGCTGGCCACAACGGTTGGGGCCATCACCCATCCTGACGACTTGGAGAGGGATGATCTCGAGAGCAGGACACGCCTTCTCTCCGGCGAAACACCCTCCTTCACGATGGAAAAACGGTATGTGCGTAAAGACGGTAGCATTGTGTGGGTCAACCTGAACGTCGCACCGTTGTGGCGGCCGGGCGAAACACCCGTTCATCATATCGCGATAGTCCAAGACATTACGGAACGTAAACGGGCCGAAGAGGCACTGCGTCGCAGCGAACGCCAGCTCCGCACTGTGCTGGATGCACTGCCAGTGGGTGTCTGGTTTACCGATCAATTGGGCAAGCCGGTCCTTTCTAATCCCGCTGCCAAGCAGATCTGGTCCGGCATCAAACAGATCGGGATCGAGACAGCTGCCAATACGGCTGGTTGGTGGGAAACAATTGGCCCATCGAGTGAACTCCATCGCTGGGCCCTGAGCAATACATTGACGAAAGGGGTCCCTTCCCTAAACGAAACGCTTGATCTCGAATGCCTCGATGGGACAAGGAAGACTATTCGCAATACGACCGTTCCGGTCCAGGACGAAGCAGGAGTCGTCCTCGGCGCGATTGTGCTCAACGAAGAGATTACGGCGCTGCGTCAGGCGCAAGAAGCTCTCAAATTGACTCAGTTCTCAGTCGACCATGCTGTCGAAGGGTTTTTCTGGATTGGTCACGATGCCAGGATCCTGAATGTCAACAACGCGGCCTGCAGAAGGTTGGAATACAC
>DATDFW010000523.1:0-5265 GCA_036522375.1 Nitrospiraceae bacterium | reverse complement strand
GATTCGATGCTACCAGGGCGGGTTGGCGACAGCCCGCTTATCGGCTGTGGAGTCTACGCGGACAATCAGAGTGGTGCAGTGTCGATGACGGGCATCGGCGAGGGCATCATCCGCCTTGTCATCGCCAAGGGTATCTGTGATCGTCTGGCTATGGGGAAGAGCCCCGCGATTGCGGCTCGACAGATGTTGCGTATGCTCGTGTCTCGGGTCCGTGGGTCGGCTGGGGCGTTAGTCCTCTCACCGGACGGACGATTTGCCATCAGACATGTGTCAACCCATATGGCTGCCGGTTGGTGGAATGGGACCGGTCGACCCACTGTTCGAGGGCAATTCCCATGAAAGGTGCCCTCTTTCGTCCGGCGTTTCTCATGCATGTGGCGACGGCAAACCGTTTCTATGCCGATGGACTTGGGTTGTACGTTGGGCCACGCATCGCTACCTACTATCAGTAAAATCCTCACAGAAGACCTACCGGTCTGTTCCATATCGCTGAGGCAATGGAGAGCTTCGTAATGGCTCTACTTAAATGTCGAAATGAGTCCAAAGATAAAATCCATCGGAGTTGCAATTGCACATTTAAATGAACCTTCAGGGGTCACGCAATCCTGTCGGCCAATGTGTATCCCGATTAACCTAGGGACACTTCCACTTGCATCACCATCGAACATGAATACTGGCGCACCGCTGTCGCCGCCAACAGCAATATAGTCGGAAACGATCTGGCCTTTCTGTCCATCTTTGAGAAGCGTCTTCCCCTCTCTGATCTTTGGAATATTCAATTCGGAGGTCTCTGCGCCTCTTGGGATGAGTGAGACCCGATATCCAGCGAGGTACACGGCCTTTTGCAACCTGATGTCATGCAGACGCAGTACAGAGGGAAGTGGCACCATTGCCGGTCCTGACGGTGGTTCATACTTCACCTGCACGCCTTCCAAGAGTTTCGAGTCCCACATGAATCGAACAACGAGCACATCGTGTTCAAGGTCCTCTTTCCAGTTACCGGACCGCTGAAGCACATCAAGATCCAGTTCCAGCACGTAGCCTCTATCCTCATGTGGGTTGGAAGCATTTCCTCGAACCAGAGCGAAAGGCTTTACCAACGCTTTTGTATCGCTCACAAGAACATGTCGGGCTGTGACCAGATATGCGATGGTAGGTGAGCCCAAAAATACTCCTGACGCTGTTCGACCAAAAATTGCACCAGGCGCAATAATGACTGGGTAGTGAAGAAGAGAATCCGTATTGGAGGAGGCATGAAGGAGAGGCTGAACGCTTAGCTGCAGTAAGATAAAGAGGAGAGCGGTGTGGACCACTCGAAAATAATTCATTCAGTCCGTCGTCCTCTCTGCCACCCATTGTTCTGTCACATCAATCAGCACCGACCCTCCCGACCTTTCGAGCAAGGTGACGGACTGGTGCAACGTCAGCCCGTTCTTGTTGAGTAATGCCAAGATTATCGTCGAGGAATGTATTCTCCGTACCGTTGAAGATGTATGCCTCGGGGAAGTCGGCTTCAGGAATACGCGCAGAGGGATTTTTGCGGCGGAAAGGATGTAGGACATCATGCATAGGGAGGCTCGCAGGGAAGGAGGTGCATTCTAAGAGGGTTATGAAGGAAGGCGCAAGGGGCCGACGTGGGAATGATACGATTGAACCTCCGAACCTGAGCAGAAGGGCAGTGAGTCGTGATCCTGATCCGCGAATTCGGGGCCATAGTGCCTTGCCTTTCATACAGCAGATTGACTTGATGCACGGTCCCAAGAAGACTAAGCTGAGGGTGTCCCTGAATCAGTCGTGACGTATACCGTAATAACTACCGGACCTTCCGAGGACGATTTCCATGAAGGACGTGCTCTTTCATCTGGCTTTTCCCACGCATAATGTCGAGGCGGCGAAGCGCTTCTATGTCGAAGGGCTTAATTGTACGTTGGGTCGGGAGTCGAGCCATGCCGTCACATTCGGATTCGCCGGTCACCATCTTGTCGCGCACCTGACGACGGAACCTCCGAAACGACAACAAGGCATTTACCCCCACCATTTCGGCCTAATCTTCTCGTCGAAAGATTCATGGGAACAGTTCTTGAGGCAGGCTCAGGAGAAAAAGCTGTCCTTCTATCAACAGCCCCGCGTGCGGTTCCCGGGGACACGCATCGAGCATCACACATTTTTCTTAGAAGATCCCTCCGGGAATCTCCTCGAATTCAAGCACTATACCTACGAATCGGCGATCTTGGGCGAGCGAAACCATGCTGCAGTGGGAGACACGGAAACCGAGGATACCGATTGATGAGGCCCTGGTCGGGGTGCCCCTTGGTTACTATTACTTCTTCCCCCAGCATGTCAATGATTTTGACGTCTACGGTGGTTGGCACCGGGAGCGCGTAACGACCTGCCACCAGGTCAGTTTTCTTCTCCGGCACATCGGATAGGGCGATCTTGAACGCCTTTCCGTCGTAGGCCGGATCAATCATCACGCAGTCCACCATCGCCCGCCAATCGTCGATCTTCGGTTTCAACAGTCCGGTCTGCTGCGAGAGCTGTTCAAGAATCGGTCGGTGAAATGAAATCCTGCGCGCAATTTTCACTCTCGCGCGTGCCGGCTCGTGTCGGATCAAATAGATCCCTATGAATCGGCCATCTTCGACGAGCGAGACTATCGTGAGGTCGGCGACTCGTTGTAGTCTTCTGCCTGTTTCTGGTCGTGGGGCTCTGTCAAAGGTTGGTCTGGCTCTGACTCTGATTCTGAGTCTGGCTCCAGCTCTGGTTCGATCTCCGGTTCAGGTTTAGACTCCGGCTCGGATTCCAGCTTCGGCTCTAACTTGGGATATCCTCGATCGATCCGCTTGAGGATACGTTCGTGGCGACGAACCAGGAAGCTCGTTTTTCTGATGGGATCGTATCGTCGTGGCGAAGGCAAGATTGCGGCCAGCCATGCGGCTTCGTCAGTCGTCAGATCGCGTGCGGCCTTCTGGAAGTGATGACGAGCTGCCGCTTCAGCGCCATAGATGCCCTGCCCCCATTCGGCGACATTGAGATACAGCTCGAGAATCCGCTCCTTCGTGAGATGCTGTTCGAGGGAGCGTGTAATCAACGCTTCGCGTGCCTTTCGAAACAGAGACCGCTCCGGTGATAAATAGAGATTTTTGGCGAGCTGCTGGGTAATGGTGCTCCCACCACGTTTGAATTCGCCCGCTTCGAGGTTATACTTGGCTGCTGCTTTAATCCCGTCCCAGTCGAATCCGTCGTGGATATAGAACGACGAATCTTCTGAGGCCACGACCGCTAGGCGAAGGCTGGGGGAGATACGTGAGAGCGGCACCCATACCCAATGCCGCCCAATGGTACGGCCTTTTGCCTTGGCCTGAACCTGTCGTGCTTCCATCAGGGCGGTCATGGTTGGATTGGTCGTGCGCAGGGCCGAGATGTTGGGCATCGCGAGCAACCAATAGAAGAGAATGGAACCGACCGGAAGGCACAGGCCGATGATCAGATAGACCTTCCGGCGGGATCGGGATCGTGCGGTTGACTTCCGCATTAGAGACTGCGTATCACACAGACATTGAGTTCCTGTGTCGATATCATAAGGTCTGATTGGTGGATGCGTGCAGCATGAGAATCCTTACGGCAGAGTTTATCAGAAGTTGCGCAGTACCAGAACAGTTTCTGCAAGGCGAACTTCCGGAAGTCGCCTTCGTCGGGCGGTCGAACGTCGGCAAGTCCTCTCTCATTAATTCCCTGTTGCAGCGCAAAGGACTGGCCAAGGTGAGCCGTACACCAGGAAAGACCCGCTTGGTCAACCTCTTCCGGATTACGAGCGACGATCCCGGGTTGGCGCGATTCGTGGTGGTGGACTTACCGGGGTATGGATACGCGAAGGTATCGAAGGCGCTGCGGGCACAGTGGGCACCATTGATCGAGCGGTATCTCGACGGGAGTGAACGGTTGCGCGCGGTGGTGGTGTTGGTGGAAAGTCGAGTGTTGAGTGAGCAAGATAGTCAGACGATCGCCTGGCTCTCGTCCGTGGGACGCCCCCCCGTCGTGGTGGCGACGAAAGTGGACAAGTTAAAAATGAGCGAGCGAGTCGGTGCGTTTCGCCGACTGCAGGAAGGTCTGGGATTGGTCGAGAGCGTCATTCCTTACTCGTCGGTGACGGGCGAGGGACGGGACCGGTTGTGGGCGGTCCTGAAAGAGCGGTTTCGAACTTGATCTCGATGTAGGCCTTATTCTTGAGCTCTGCCAGCCATGTTTGGAATACGTCCTCGCTCTTCTGCTGAAAGACGAGTCCCTGGATTTCTGTGCGGACTTCCTCATACGGACGGAACTGCTTGGGTTTCTTGTCCTCCAGCCGCATGATGTGAAAGCCATCCGAGGTCTCGATCACATCCGAGATACCGCCGGGCACCAGGCGCGAGATGGCTTGCTCGATCCCCGGTAAGAGTTCCCCCTGCCGCACCAGACCCAAGTGCCCTCCGTGTGAGGCGTTCGGGCCGTCGGAAAATCGCAGCGCCAAATCCTCGAAGGAATCCCCCTGCTTCAACCGCATCATCACTTCACGCACCTTCTCCTTTGCGTCGGCCGTATCGTCAGGCGAGCGGGGTCGAATGAGAATCTGGCTGAGCGTGTATTCCTCCGAGAGTGCAAACCGATCGCGGTGCTCCTGGAAGTACCGTTTCATGTCGGCATCTGCGACCATCACCGCGCTCCGCACCTCGCGGTCGAAAATCCTGAGCAGCATCAGCTGTTCTCGGACGCTTTTCATGTCTGCCGGGTTCGTCTCGTCCAGCGTACCCCCCCGTTGCTTCATCTGCCGAAGTGCTTGCTGGACTTCATCATCGGTGACGGAAATCCCTCGAGTCTTGGCTGCCTGGAGTTGTAACTTGCGCTCGATCATCGAGGTGAGCGCCATGTATTCCGCCGTCTTGAGCCGATGGGCGAGCCCATTGCCGCGATGCTCTTTCAGAATCCGTTCCCGCTCCGGAGCGAGTTCCCGTTTCATCTCGGACAGCATGATGAGGTCCGAGTTGACGATGGCGATGATCCCATCTTCCACCTGTGCGGCTGAAAGAAGAGACGCCTGTGCAATGAGGCCAAGCGCGAATATAACGATATATCTCAACAAGCCTGGTTTCATCTTGATGAACAGACGGGTGATGAATAAGGATCTGGAACTCGCCACGCGCCGAAGGAATGGGCCGGTCGGCGAAGGTCTGACGGATTGTACACGAATTGCAAAAGACTTGAGGAGTCTATCCTGCATTATTCATG
>DATDFW010000522.1:0-3800 GCA_036522375.1 Nitrospiraceae bacterium | reverse complement strand
GTCACGGTGGCTTGCATATAAATCTCATCAAGATCAGGTCGTTCCTCCCGATCGACTTTGATACAAATAAAATGCTGGTTCATGAGTGACGCAATCGCCTCATTCTCGAAGGATTCTCTTTCCATCGCGTGACACCAGTGGCATGCAGAATATCCGACCGACAGCAGAATGGGACGGTTTTTTTCTTTCGATGCTTGCAAGGCCTCCGGTCCCCACGGGTACCAATCGACCGGGTTCAAGGCATGTTGGAGGAGATAGGGACTGGTTTCGTGGATGAGACGATTAGGCTTTGCTGATCCTGCTGGAGTAGACATGGAACCACGGTAACATCGGGGTCGGCGGAGGGTCAATGAGGGGATGGACAAAGGGGCCTGCGATCGCAAAGATCCAGGCCCCTACAGAATGAATTAAATTGGACTTGGCTGACTTAGAAGCAAGACTGGCAATGCTCCTACTTGCCCTTCTCGTCTTTCTTCTTCTCGTCCTTCATATCGCCGTAGCCGCCCTTCTTCTCTTCTTTCTTTTCATCCTTCTTGTCGTCACCATAGACGAGGACATAACCACCCTTCTTCTCGTCCTTCTTGTCCTTCTTCTCATCACCGGCGAAGGAAGGAGCGCTGAAGGTCACTGCCACCGCTACCGCCATAATTGCCATCAAGATGCTCTTCACACTACGTCACCCCCCTTCAATGTTATAGCTTGGATATTACATGCACAAATAAAACGGTAGCCAATAATAGACCCTGCTGTCAACGGCCCACTTCCTTCCTCTTGTCATCGCTGTGGAAACACTAGACAAGCTCCCCCTCCTGGCACTCACTGTGATAGTCTTGAGTGAAGGTTAACGATGGATGATACTGGGCCCTATTCCAACTACCGCCTGACCGTCCGCCTAGAACTCGCCAACAGGCCTGGCATGTTTGCAAAAGTGGCTGCGGTCCTCGCTGAGGAAGGCGCCAACTTAGGCGCAGTGGATATCGCCTCTGCGACGGCCGATCGTATGGTGCCAGACGTGACCTTCGATGTCCAAAGCGAAGCGCATGGAGAAAAGGTGCTCGCTCGGATCGCAGCACTACCGGAGGTGAAGGTACTCTCGGCTTCCGACCGGATTTTTCTTCTGCACCTCGGCGGAAAGATTCGCGTTCAAAACAAGTTCCCCATTACAACACGAAACCTCTTGTCGATGGTCTATACACCGGGAGTCGGACGCGTGTCGCAAGCGATCGCGAAGGACAAGACCAAAGCCTATGCCTTTACCAATAAGGGCAACACGGTCGCAGTGGTCACTGACGGATCCGCGGTACTGGGGCTTGGCGATCTCGGCCCGGAGGCCGCGTTAGCTGTCATGGAAGGCAAAGCCATGTTGTTCAAAGAGTTTGCGGGGATTGACGCATGGCCGATCTGCCTGAATACACATGATCCGGAAGAAATCATCCGTACGGTTCAGGCTATTGCCCCGGGTTTCGGCGCCATCAATTTGGAAGATATCAGTTCGCCGCGCTGTTTTGAGATCGAACGACGTCTGAAAAGCACCCTGGACATTCCGATCATGCATGACGATCAGCATGGCACAGCTGTGGTCATTCTTGCCGCATTGACCAATGCCCTCACCGTCACTGGGAAACGGATGGAGGACATCCACGTGGTCGTCAATGGTCTTGGAGCAGCCGGAACCGCTTGCTGTAGGATGCTACTGGCTGCCGGCCTCTCTCACCTGGTCGGATGCGAGCCGAATGGTATCGTCTTGCGAGGGGAAGGAGAGCAACTGCGGTCCTGTCGAAAAGATCTCGCCGCCTGTATGACCAAGGACCATCCTCAGGGCACCCTGCGGGATGCACTTAAGGGGGCTGACGTATTCATCGGCTTATCCGTGGGCCATATCCTCACCGCGGAAGATCTGGATCTGATGGCGGCTGATCGCATTGTCTTTGCGATGGCCAATCCCGACCCGGAAGTCCCTCCTGAATTGGCTGCCTCGCACTGTCGGATCTTTGCCACCGGACGTTCGGACTATCCCAATCAAATTAATAACGCACTCGCATTTCCCGGCATCTTTCGAGGTGCATTGGACGTACAAGCGCGGGACATCAACGAAGCGATGAAACTGGCTGCGGCAAAGGCCCTGGCGGAGACTATTCCCGCTGCGGCCCTCAGCGAGGACTACATCATTCCGAGTGTCTTCGACAAGGAAATCGTACCGCGTATGTCAAAAGCTGTGGCAGCAGCCGCTCGAGAAACAGGCGTGGCCCGACGCCGTACTAAACTCGGCGACGACTTCGCATCGCGTTGACCATCTTTTCATCCGTATCCCACCGCTTTCGCAGCCCTACTGACCTCGGCCAGGCTATGCTACAATGGCAGCCCTGGAAGAGATCCTTAGTCTATATGCCCTTTTCACAACGCAAATTCATTAAGTTCCAAAACGGGATGAGACGACGGATCGAATTGTTGCGCCCAAAAGCCGAAGAGAGTCTGGATCTTGCCGTCGATACGATGATGCAGGAACGGGTCGACAGTTTCTTTCGTGTTGAGGAAGGACTCGAGGAAATCCTCAAGTCGTTGACTCAGATTGAAGATGAACTTGTGGAAATCCGTGATCTTTCTGGGGCGATGCGACTGGAATCTCGCCTTGAGTTTGTCGAAGACCGATGGGACGATTTCGACAGCGAGGTTCGAGAACGTCCTCGCCGCCGGCGCAAGAAAATCAGCCTAGCCGATATGTTGAAGGCTGCCGGTGGGGGAGGCGGTGACCTCTCACAAGGATCCACTAGTATCAATAACGCGATGGACGCCTATGCAGCGATGGGCTTAGAATTCGGCAGTTCACTTGCCGATGTCACCACCGCATTTCGTCAAAAGGCCAAGCAGCTCCATCCTGATTCGAATAATGGCGACCGTAGCGCAGAACCGGAATTGCGCCGCATGTTGGAGGCCTACCAGTTCTTGAAAGAATACTTGAGCCTCAGCAATGTCGAGCCTCCACGGACACCAGACGCTGCATACCGTCCGACAGAATGAACCTCACGTGACACCTAATCTACCTGTATCGTATGTGACTGACCAGTGTGCGCTTGAATCTCTCTGCCATAGGTTGCGAGGAAGTTCGCGGTTGGCTCTTGATACGGAATTCGTCGGGGAAGACACCTTTATCCCTCGACTCGAACTGATCCAAGTCGCCACTACCACTACCGCTGCTGTTATCGACTTTCCTGCGGTGCAAGCTGCGGGATCGCTCGATGTGTTCTGGCAGCTCGTCGGTGACACCAAGATTGAAAAAATTTTCCACGCCGGCCGGCAAGACCTCGACCTGTTCGCCCTCCATGCAGGGCAAATCCCGAAGCCGTTTTTTGATACCCAGATCGCCGCCGCCATGGTTGGGTATGGCGCCCAAGTCGCTTATGCAAATTTGGTCCAGCGGCTCCACGGCACGAAACTCGCGAAAGCCCATACCTTTACCAACTGGAGTGCGCGACCACTCTCGGCCGACCAAATCGCGTACGCGTTGGAAGACGTCGAATTTCTCCTGTCGATCCATACACATTTGCAGGATCGTCTGAGCGCACTTGGACGTTCGGAATGGGCCAGTGAAGAATTTGCACGTCTTGAATCAGTGGTAGGAGAAAAAAGTCGAGAGCCGCAGGAACGCTATCAACGAATTCGAGGGTGGGACACGCTGAAGCCCAAAGGTGCCGCAGTGCTTCGTGAATTGGCCGCCTGGCGAGAAGCGGAAGCCCGACGCCGGAACGTACCACGGGGACGAATCATGCGAGACGAAGTGCTTCTCCAACTCGCACGCCATC
>DATDFW010000521.1:0-5617 GCA_036522375.1 Nitrospiraceae bacterium | reverse complement strand
ATCAGTCACCTCTAACGTCACACTGCCGTCATCTTCGTACAACCGTATGCGTACCTGAGAAGCGCCAGCGTGACGCATCACATTCGTCAACAATTCCTGCGCGATTCGGAATAATGCGGTAGACGTTTCGGAGGGCAGTTCGATGGATGACAATGCCGGGGCTACATCCAGCGTGCAGCGCGAGCCTGTGCGAAGCCGGAACGTCGTGGCGAGACATTCCAACGCCTGGACCAGTCCGAGATCGTCCAGCATCGCAGGACGCAGAGCTGCCGCTGTCGCCCGGACGGACTCCAAGAGTGCGTCGACCGATCCAGACATAGCTTGGACCTTATTCAACAGATCCCTGCCATCGGTTGGAACAGCTGATTGCGTCAGCTTCATGCCGAACCATGCCAGATCGAACTTTAGGCCGGTCAAGGCCTGCCCAAATTCGTCGTGTAACTCTCGTGCAATTCTGCGGCGTTCCTCTTCGGCAGCTCTCTGCGCTCGACGAGCCTCGCTACGTACTCGAGCATGGGCCAGCCGGAGTTCTTCCTCTATCTGAGTAGCTGAGATCACGGCAGTACCAATGACCATGAGCCCCGTCAGGTCCCTATGAGTCCCTCGGATCCGCGAGATGTTCCAGGAAAGTAGTATCTGTGAGCCCGTACGTGTCAGGAGGGGGCTCTCGAACCCCCTCACTTCCGTTCCTTCAATAGCCTGGGAGAGTTTGGTCAAGAACGATTCGCGCATCTCCATCTGGAGGCAGAATTCCACATAGTTGCAACCCAGCGCTTCCTCGGCCTTCCAGCCGGAGATGACTTCGGCCGCGCGGTTCCATCCCAGAATATTAGATTCGGGCGAGAGTACTAATATTGGGCTGCTCGAGGTTTCCAATACTGCACGATAGCAATGCTCAATTGGCTCAACCAAGGGGGTGACCGTCTTCAAGAAACCTGAGGTCTCGGTCCTGCTGCCCCTATGCACCTCTCGACCGGAAGCGTTCGAGGATGAGGCTGTGACAAGATGGTTGGGTGGGTGTTTCATATTGTCGTGAGCACCGGTTCAAGATAGACGTCAGCGGTGATACATGTGCCTCGACCTACTGTTGATTGGATATTCAGGCGGCCACCGATCTTCCGAACACGCACCTCCATCTGCGCAAACCCGAGCCCTTTTGACTGGCCTTGTCCGATTTCAAAGCCTGAGCCGTTGTCACAAATGCGGAGTCGAACCCGTGAGCCGATGTGCCGAAGGGCGATGATAATCTGCGTGGCGCGGGCGTGACGAACACAATTACTCAAGGCTTCCCTGGCGATTGCGACGAGTTCACGTGCTTCTTCGCCGGTCAGGATCTCCTCTGCCTCCGGAGCAACTGTCACACGAATCCGCAACCCACTCACCTCTTCACAGGTCTGGGCAAGAGCTTGTAACTCGCAGACCAGTCTGAAGGGATCAATGTTTTCAGATTCCACACTCATGATCATGCGTCGGATATCTTGAATGAGCCTGTTGAGCTGGTCGGTCGCATGACCTTGGGACCTCGGCAGAGCGGGTGGCGCATCCCTGCGCAACTCAGGGGATTGCGCAAGGTTTACCGCAATGGCATAGAGAGCTTGCAGCACAGAATCGTGCAGTTCCCGTCCGATGCGGCTGCGATCGTGAAGCAGGGCACTTAACCGTTCCTCGGACGCCTTGAGGGCAGAGCCAAGTGTGCTTCCAGCCTGTTCACAGATCAGGAAGGGTAGTGACTCGGTGGTGTCGTAGGAAATCCCTTGCGCGAGAGACATACGTTGTTGCGTCGGTTTGCCAGAGAATTGCCGAAATCCGTTAAGAATCTGAAACCCCCGCCTATCTTTCATCAGTTGGACTCCCTTTCAAGCAGATCATATAGATCATCACCAGAGTGATGGCTCGCAGGTACTACGAAATTTGACAAAACACTACTAGTACTACCCCCTGCCCAGCGTTCCGTCACCTGGCGGACCCGCCAGGTGACGCCGCACCCTGAATTGATGCATTTCCTTCGTATGGTTACGTAGTCCACCGAGGGAGGGAGGGAGGTCCTTATGCTGTTGTTAGAGGAAAGTCGGCCGATCGAGTTTCTGGAGAGCGGATTACTTGTAAAGACGTTGGCAGATGAACAGGATCTCAACGCATCGTATCAGTTGCGGCACCAGGTGTTTGCCGATCGGCTTCAATGGGTGGCTAAAAGCGCCGACGGACTTGAAGTTGATTCGTACGATGCATTTGCCACGTCAGTTGGGCTGTTTGACGACGACCGGAAACTTCGTGGGGTCTTTCGAATGGTGAGTCCCCCCTACCAATTCATGATTGAAAGTGAGTTTCGTGCCTGCTTGCTCCCGAGCTGTGAAATTAGGAAAGAACGTGACACCGTAGAAATTACGAGGCTGGCGTTAGACCCGACGTTGACGGATAAAGGACTATCTTTCCGCCTCATGCAGGTCCTGTTCAAGGGAGTGTATCAATGGTCCATGCAAAATGGAGTCTGGTATCTCTACATGGTGGTCGAAAAGCGATTTCTGCGAGTGCTCCGTGGAATGGGATTTTCTTGCGAGGCCATTAGCCCAGCCGTGTCGCTTCCACCGGCCGGAGCGCTCTCCATTGCTGCGGTTCTGGATTGGAAGCAATTTCATGAAACATGTCCGCAGAAGCAACCGTCCTTTTTCCACTGGATGAATGCAATAGATGGTTCCACGTTGTTTGAAAAGAGCGGGTTTTTTGCAAATGATCCCGTGGAGCAGTTCGCGACGTCTGGGACAGCCCAGACCAAGCGGCAGAATCAGGAGGCATTAGGCGGGGTACGCAGAGAATTGGCGGCAGCCTAATAGAAGAACATCCTCAAGTAATAAGAACGAGTAATCTACTCAGTCGGAAGCAGGCCATGCTCCATGGCGACTGCTACGGCCTGAGTGCGGGAACTGGCATCGAGCTTCGAAAAAATGCCTTCGACATGAAAGCGCACAGTCCGTTCGGTCACCCCAACAATACGAGCGATCTCCCAGTTGGTTTTCCCTTCCTTCATCCACAACAGGACCGTCTGTTCCCGAGGCGAAAGGCCTTTGACCCGGTTGAATATGGGGGTGTGAGTGTTAGCCATAAGAACTCGGTGAAGAGAAGGAACCAGGTATTCTAACAATCCTGAAAACCGCTGGGTGCCATTGGGGTCGCCCCCGGCAAATGAAAAAAACGTCGCAAAGCCCCGATCGCGTTCAAGCATCCCTGTGGTAATTCCATGTGTCAGCCCAAACGAGCGAGCTTCCTCGATAAATTCAAGCTGCTTTGGAGAATTGATCTTACCGTACGTCTGTTTCCACACTTGTGTCTTGAATGAAGATAGGAGGGAACGTAACACCGGATCGACGCTGGCATAGCTATTCTTGCCGTAGGTGTACAACCAGTCGTTGGAATAGCTGACGTTGATGACGCTGTTGAATTCCTTAAAGCCTCCAGTGGCAGTGAGCTGTGCCACCCCACCAATCACTTTTGGACATGCCACCGTCCGCTGAATAAGCTGCAACACCTGATACACATCATCCCCTGTCGTTGCCTCCGCAGAGTAATGAAGAATTTCAACGACATCTTTAATTTCTTTCTTGGTCAGATCCTCAAGTATCTCCGAAGGGAACCGGCTCGTTTGTTTGACGAGACTCTGCTGGCGTGGGATCTGTGTGTGAACGTTTCCGACACTTCGCTGCGCCGAACGTGGCGAAGCATGCTCCTGTCTAGCGCCTTGAATAAAAGGAAATTCCCCACAGAGGGAAGCTTCCGAAATATTTTGTTGCTGCCGCAGGGACTGCATCATACGCTTCTGAACCTCGGTGAGAACCGTATATTAGGCCTATTATGGGGCGAAAGTCTAATTGAGGTCGCCTGTAAAATCAACATGTAAGATCAATAGCGACGGCATTTTATCATAATAGATCCATATAGACCTAGTTAATGTTGTCATTTAGCCCTTGATTGTCTGGACAAAATCGAGGATCCTCCTCCGTCCATCATGATTGAGCCTTGTTGCTCACAGGAAGCATTCGTCTAGCATGCATTACTTGTTCGGCTTCAGCCTCTTGGTATGGCTACTATTCCAGCAATCAGAGGCTTCGGCTCAGGCCATTCGATTTCAACCGCAAAGCGCCTCTGCGGCTGGGCAGGGCAATGCCTTTTCGGCACAGGCCGATGATCCATCGGCCATCCATTACAACCCGGCAGGACTGACTCAAGTGGGAGGAGTCCAGGTGATCAGCGGAACAACCCTGGTTGGCGGTTCCATTCAGTTCACAAGCCCAACCGGGATAGACAGTCGGGGAGACTTTGGAGGAAGCATCGCGCTTCCACCACCGAGCTATACCTATGTGACTGCGAACCTGGGAACTTTCGGATGGAATAGCCTATCGAATGTGACGGTCGGACTCGGTCTCACCTCTCCGTTTGGCTTGAACACTCGCTATGCGGTGGATGGGCCTTTCAACTCGGCCGTCACTTCTGCCGCGCTTCCGCTCATCGATATTAAGCCAACCGTGGCTTACAAGCTGAATGATCAATTGGCCATCGGGGTAGGTGCAGACATCTATACCTTCGCCAGCTTTCTTGGGCAGGGGCATATTGAGCTGAGACAAGTGAGCACCGGCGGGGCTGCTGTCGAACTCAACGGCAAAGGAACAGGGGCCGGCGCAAACTTCAGTCTACTCTACACCCCACTGAAAAACAGCGATGGCAAACCGATCGCCTCCATCGGCCTGGTCTATCGTACCCAGGCTGTGTTGCCATTGGATGGATCGTTGATAGTCAACGGGACAAATGTAGCCGATGCGTCCACCAACCTCGTGCTTCCCCAGATATATACCGGAGCCATTGCAGTCTGGCCGGTCCGCACCAGTGAACGAGAATGGAAACTGGAACTCGACGTGGAATATGTCGGGTGGAAATCGAATCGCGATCTCGACGTCCATCTCTCTTCAGGCGGAGTCATCCCGCAGCCACAACAATGGAAGACGGTGCCACTCGTGGCCATCGGCACTGAATATAAATGGCTCGACCCTGCCTGGTTTCCCCGTTGGGATGTGGCGATTCGTTCCGGGTACACCCATACAGAAGATCCGGTGCCTAACACGACATACAATCCCGCCGTCGCCTCGCTTCCAGCCCACACCATTTCGATCGGGGCGGGATTCTTGTGTAAAGAGGGGGGACGTTTTTTTGGCATGATGGTGTGCGGAGGGCAGCCAGGCGCGATGCCCTGGCCGAAGGCTATCGGTTTTGACGTCGCCTATCAGGAATGGCTCTATGAAACTCGCACAATTGTCGGCAACCTGAATACGACCGTCAACGGGAACTACCATGCCCATATCCACCTGGGAACATTTAGTTTTAAATTCATGTTTTAAGAAGACGCGAGATCGAACCGGCCTACCTCAAGAATTCTCAACCAAGACTTTCTCGCTCACATAGACCGTCTTCACCTGACGCCACATTCAATGCGGGTCGACGCAACGCCTGCTTAGGTTGCGGGTGTCTGTCTTGAGGGATGACCTCTTTCAACTGCGAGGCGGAGTCGGTTTTGCCAGTGCCTTCCGCATCTCGGCAACGGTTTTGGCATCGAGGCCCGCTTCGGTTAATT
>DATDFW010000520.1:0-5137 GCA_036522375.1 Nitrospiraceae bacterium | reverse complement strand
CGAGGGTTGGGACTGCTGAAGCGGAGTCAGCGGTTTGTGCGCTGGGTCGAGGAGTTCGTCGAAAAGACATTTTCGCTGTATCTTCTTGGGGACACGCACATGCCGTCACAGCAACTGAATTTCAAACTAACGTAGAGGCATCTGGATCCCCTACCCAATCACGCCCTTCCCCGTCCCTCGCGAATAATCCACTCCTCTATATCCCAAAACCCCTCCTTCCGAGTTACCTCTTGTAGGTCTGGCCCTGGCCAGGGCCTGCATGTACCTTTGGTCCATGAGAGCAACAATCCACCAAGGAGGGCCCATCATGACCTGTTCACGCTGCTCGGGGTTCATGCTCGAAGATCACCTCCTCGACATGGAGGGGGGTTATGGAGAAATGTGGGCGAGGAGCTGGCGTTGTGTGAATTGCGGCCATGCCCACGACACGGTAGTCGAACGAAATCGCCTGACACGACGGGCGCCGGTCTTGGCATGTTCATCAGCTGAACCGGATTATCAGAATGAAGATGTTCATCTTGGAATAGAGGCATTCCCGCGGTTCGCAGCCTGACCCATTCCTGGCCTACTGACTCTTTGAACCGACGCGTTGAGTGACGCATGATACATGACCGGCGCGAGGGCAAGAGATTTCATGGCAACGATACTCGTCATTGACGATCAGGAAGCGATTCGGGCGCTGCTCCGGTTCACGCTGGAAAGCGTTGGCCATGAAGTCCTGGAAGCCTCGAATGGCCGGCTTGGCCTTGGACTCTTCCGGGAACGAGGAGCGGATCTCGTCATCACCGATATTACGATGCCGGAGATGAATGGCCTTGAGCTGATATTAGAATTGACGAGGCATTTCATAAATGTGAAGGTCATCGCCATGTCCGGCGCTCCAGAGGGCGAAATTAGCCTGAATAAGGCCAAGCTGTTGGGCGCTCGTCACGCGTTTCAAAAGCCCTTCGATATGAAAGCACTCCTCAGTGCCGTTCAATACGATTTGCTGCATTAACTGTCAGAGTCGAGAGAAGGCCCAAAGTCCTGCCTGCAAATGTCACCTAACTTTATCCTTCATGTTCCAAGTCCAAGAGGTTAACGCCCCTTGATTCATTCATTCCTTAACCTCTTCTAGTAGGGAGCCGATGCAGCGGCTCTTATGCGCGCATTTAGCAGGGTATGGCCTGTGCTGGTGTCTAACGTGACGAGTGGCCCATAAAAGGATTACGGATCATTTTAAGTATCGGCTCATTGAGATGGGGCAGCGAGTCACGAGGCGAACGACGCATGAAGGTAGGACCAAGGGGCACAAAAAGACACGAATGTTAGAAGAACTTACTTCGCTCTCACCGCACACCATAGACACAATAAACCGCCGAGCACCATGCTACCCACAATCCCTGTGATACTTACAACAATCCACCCCATAAATAATTCATATAACACCATGGTATCTGTCCCCTAATTGCGATACGACCGAATTCTTCAATCCTACCATGAAATCACATTATTTCTCGACTTCAAGCACCTCGATTTACACCTCCCTGGAGGGGTTTATGATGATAACTATTTCGCCTCGTCGTTCTTGGGCGTTGGCTGATACTGACCTGATTTCATCCTGACGGGTATACCGGACCATAACCAGGATCTCAAAAACAGGCGCTGGCAGTTTTCCTTCATCCCCGGTTTGGCGACAATGTTTCGAGTGCTAGTCCAAGTGCCACAACACTTGAGGTCCAAAACTCGACGCGCTGGCACTCAGAGGCACCACGGCTGCCAGGCTGATTCGGCATTTGTTGCAGCAACATTTTCACCCCACCCGATGAAGGGGTAGAAAAGGACCGTGAGTGATCACACGAGGAGCCGCCGGGGTGGTGAAAATCCCAAATGAATCAGTCTGAACGATGTAGGATAGATGGAGCGGAGGGTTTGTGACGCTTCTTCCAATATGGGAACACTTCGTGTTCAAGATCTTGGACATAGTAGAGAATGGCTTCGCATTCCTCGTTGGACAGCACTTCCTTTCTTAGACGAGCCAATCCAATAAGTCGTTCGCAGACGTGTATCAACTCCTGGACCTCCTTTCGCATCTTCGTTTCCACGGGGCCGGATCCTACGGCATCCATCAGAAAGATTAACTGGGGGAAACCCTAGTCGGAGACAGGCGGGGGTGACATGGAGGCTGTACCTACTAAACTTCAAACAATTCCGCCCCAGCTCTTCCGGCTGCAGTTCGCCGCCCAGCAGGTCAATTGCGCTGAACTCGATGAGGTCGCGACCGTCAGGAGCGAGTGATCCCACTGCTAACAGGCCGTGAATGGCTTTGTAGACACGGATGAAATTTCCGGCTTGGTTAACAATTAGGAGAAATCATGTTGACTAGTAAATTATCCTAATATAATACTCTGAGTAGAGATGCCCGCGGCACCTGGCTGACTTGCTTCTTCGATTGCACCTCTCCTGTAATGCGTCTCCCTGCGAGGCCGCACTTCTGTCCTTCATCATTCGTCCTCGCCGGCGTTTCCCTGTCCAATGTTTCGTCCTGACTCGCAACGTTGACAGAGACCCAGATCGAGAAGTATAAGATTCGGAACACATGCTGAACTCCTTACGATCTTTTCTCACGTCATTCTTGGTTGTTCTTTTTATCGCATTGAGCGTCAATGCCTATGCCTGCCTCCTGCCGGTCAATGGGGCTGCGCCCACTCGAATGGGAATTGGCTGTTCGACTCCGGATGAACAGCCGGTCTCTCCGTTCTGCGATGCATTTAAAACGCTCGGTGTGCCACAGAACAACGACGATCAGGCTCTTGGTCAAGCAGACGTGGTTTCGCTGGGGCATCATTTCATTCTCATTTCGCGTAACAATCGTGTGTCCGATTATCCGATAGTCGGTGCTTCCCAGGATCTCCTACTCAAGATTTCCGTGCTTCGCATCTGATCCTTCCTTCCCATTCCCCGCATCGCTCCTGTGCCATTACTCATGCCGTTCGACACATAGATTTTAGCGTCAGGCACGCTGTCTCGTTCGCTTGGCCACGTCTCGCCAGAGCACAGACAGGGCGTTGAACGTATGGGAATTCCGGGAGGTCATTTCCATGAGGCCCTCGCCAAATGGGATCCCCCTGGACAGTGAGCCAGGCCACTATGAACGAAAGGAGGCAAGAAGCCGATGGCAGAAACCGTCGAGTATCAGGGATACACGATCCAGGCTGTTCCACAGTACGTGATCGAGTGGGAGAAATGGCGGCTGCGCATCTTCATCTCCGTAGACGACTACCTGGGTATCCGATCACGCGAATTCTCCTCCGAGGTCTTGTATAAAACCGAGCGGGAAGCCGAGAGCCACGGGATTGCCTTTGGTCAACGCCTCATTGATGGGAAGGTAGCAGGCCGGTCCGTTGCGGATATGAAGACAACAGATCGCCGGGCAACACCGCGTCTCCGGGTGCGCTTCCGCACGACGTTTTCGGGTGCCACGGAGCTGGAAGGGCCGGGCATCATGCTGGATCTGTCTATGGGTGGATGTTGCATTGAGAGTCCAGTCATCGTGAAGCCAGGGATGTCGTTAGAGCTGCGGATCTATGCGCCGCACGTCGTATGGCGACTCTTAATTGAGGCCGCGACGGTCCAGTGGGTGAGCGAGCAGACCTTCGGGCTGGCCTTCTTCCGGATCACAGAGACGGAGCGCCAGCGTCTGAGCCAGATTCTCACAGAGGGGTATCAGAGGGTAGAAGGATACGCGATAAAACCACAAGCGAGACAATAAGGGAGGTTGCTGAGTGACCTGGACCACCGAAACACCGACGAAGCAAGGGGCCTACTGGCTCAAACAAGAAGCGATGATGTCCCTCGTCTACGTCGAACCGTGGCACGAAAGTGATCTGCTGGTTGTGCTTCATAAGGGAGATGTGATTGCCATGCAGCCGGGTGACTGGATCGTGACCTATTTTGGACTGGAATTCCCCGACCGATTAGATCCTCACATGGGAGAATGGGCTGGACCGCTGGAACCCCCACGTAGCCCTTGATCCGACCGGTAGAGCGTATCCAGCTGCATCGACTGTCCTGAAAAAGATCAAGCCTTGCGAGCCGGGCTAAACAGGCTGCGTCAGCCCTCGTCTTTGGAAGAGATGTCATGCTCGACACGCCGCTAGATGCCGAACTAGAACGACAAAAGCAATTGGCGCGGGAAGCGAAGCTCGGCCTTGGGTTGATCCCGCTCCAATCCCGCCCCTGGACGTATCTGAAAGCACGATGGGGGTTCGCTTACACTGTCATGGTCGCCTTCGATCATCATGAGCTTGCCTTTGACTCCCGAAACAATCGCCAGCTTGCATTCACACCGAGACGTATTACTCAACTGAAGCTACCTTTGGTAGTTTCGACTGACTTATTGATAAGGCGTTCAGCGTTTCCGATCGCTTTTCCTAAAAACTTCCCAACTGTTTCCGCGGTCTCATGCGCTTTTGATTGAGTGGTGCGCTGACCAGATGCGGCTTTCCGCTTGAGGGACTTGACTCCTTTATGCGTTCGTTTAGACGTCCGGGCGACGCGGTGAGGTTTTCTGGCGATGACAGAGTGCGACTTTACGGCCTTCCGTTTAACGCCCGAAACTCTCCGATCCACCTTCCTATCCATTTTTTTTCGAGAAACCTTCATGTGGCCTCCTGAATGCATGATTGTATATGTCACGGAAGCTCTCGATTAAGCTAACAGCCCCATCCTTTCTAATCAACCCTCGCGGGCATGTCAGCAAAAGCTCCACTGCGCTTGTATGTCAGCCCTCGTGCCTGTCATCGGGTTCCCTCGCCCTGTTCGCCGGCTATTCAGATAACATCCGCTCCCCTCTGCAGGACTGGGGCTAATCCTAGGCTATTGGTCTCATGCATCTAGTTAAGAGAGGACATGCCTATTACTAATTGAACCTGTCGGAGGGCTCATGGCAATCCAAACATCCATGTCCGAGAACGAACAAGACGGGGCACTGCTAAGGGACCTTCAACACGCAGTACTGTTGTATCTCGCGGAGAACGGTTCAGCGAAGTGGGGTGCGGTCTACGGTCACTTCTATGAGGAGAAGCCAGATGAAATCGGATCGGCCTTGCAATACTTGGCACAGTGGAACCACATCGCAGTGGAATTAAACGGTGCT
>DATDFW010000519.1:0-7341 GCA_036522375.1 Nitrospiraceae bacterium | reverse complement strand
GCACTGATTCAGCGACGAAATTCCGCCGAAATTGAACCCGAAGCCATCGCCTTGTTGCAGGAGGTGGGGCTGGGCGCTCGGTTACATCACAAGCCCGGTGAGTTGTCCGGCGGGGAGCAGCAGCGCGTGGCGGTCGCGCGGGCGCTGGTGCAAAAACCCGATCTCGTGTTGGCGGATGAGCCGACAGGCAATTTGGATACGCATACAGGCGAGGCGCTCTTTGCAATGATGCGTGAGCTGAACAAAGCCCGCGGAACGACATTCGTGATCGTCACCCATAACGACAAGTTGTCTGCCCAAGCCGATCGTATCGTGCATATGCAGGACGGCCAAATCGTATAAGCATTCTCGTGAAATCACACATGTTCACCGAAGCGTCTCCAAACTGCGGAGACTCCATCAATCCGCAAGAGAATCGAGCGTCTAAACTTGACGAGTCCTATGTCATCAAATAGACTCTGGAAACAATCTCGACTCGCAAGGAATTGTCCTCCAATGTTGTGGTATCGCACACTTTGTGCCGTGGTGATCATCATGAGCCTGATGAGTCCAGTGCAGGGGCTGGCACTCGAATTCGTCACGGTCGGCCCTCGTGCGATGGGCATGGGCGGGGCCGGTGTGGCGGTTACCACGGATGCGCTGGCCACCTATTGGAACCCTGCCGGGCTTGCAATGACCCAGACCGTGGATGTTCGTATTCAAGGTAGTGGACAGGTCATTGATCGTCTCGGTATTGCCGATGCCGTCCATGATCTCGAACAGTTCGATACGGCAGATTCCTCTGCCGCTAATCTTGCAAAGGCCCGAGATATCGCCAATCGCATCAATCGACCAGGTGCCACGGTTTCGGTCAATGGCTCTGCTGGCCTCTATGTCAAAGGTCACTTAGGGGAACATGCGTTCGGACTGAACGTCTCGGATGTCGCAACCGGCGGGGGATTTGTTTCTACTCCTGTGCAAGCCACCCAACCTGGTGGAGCGGGCACACCCATTAGTCTGGCAGGACAAATGGCCCTCCTCGGGTTAGAGGCTAGACAGGTGGCATTTTCGTATGCCTATGCCTTTTCCGATAAAATGTTTTCTTTTGGTGTAACGGGGAAAATTCTCCAAGGAGCCGCCTACAATGGGAGCACAACACTCACCGGCGGAACCGACGTTTCAATAGCGGACAACTTTGGGAAACCCACCATCTCGACGGCATTTGGTATCGACGCCGGTGCCATTTACCGTCCATCCTCTTGGTTGCGTTTTGCTATTGTGGCGAAGGATATCAATCAACCGACCTTCGATACTCCCGGCGGAGGAGAACTAAAACTGGGGCCTCAGGTTCGAGGAGGCGTCGCGCTCAATCCCTATTCTTCCCTGACGTTGACGGCGGATGTGGATGCGACCTCGAATAAGACGTTTGTTCCAGGCATCAAGAGCCAGATCTTGAGTCTGGGAGCCGAACAGACCATCTTCTCTGAATTCCTGTCATTTCGCGTCGGCGCCTTCAAAAATATGAAGGATGCGGGAACTCCGTTCACCCCCACGGCAGGGCTGGGCCTACGGATCTTCGCCCTGCGTGTTGATGTGGGCGGCGGATATGACTTCCGGGAGGAAGGCGCATTGGTATCCGGCTCTGTCTCTTTGACATTCTAATGCTATACTGAACCAATTCTTAGATTTCATTATATCGGACGTGTCCTCGTCCTCTGTCTTCTTCCTCTCCTAGTCGGCAGCTGCGGCGGCTTACAAGAGGTGTGGGAAGGGCCAGGGGCCAAGATGTTCAGGCCGCAAGCCATTGCGGTGCTCCCTCCCATGGCGAGTCAATACGACAACGCTCGCGAGGATATTCAGGGGGTCTTGTCAGAGTCCCTGAACAAGACCGCCAGTATCGAGCGTGTAGTGTCTCCCGAGAATGTCACAGACATTTTCCAGGCTTCAAAAGAAGCATTCGATGCGCTGGTATTTTACTTCTCACGTCTGGAAATGACAGGTCAATCCGACAAGGACTCCGCCGTGAAGTTGGGGAAAGCATTGAACGTGGATTCATTTTTAGTTGTACGGGTGAACTCTTGGGAATACATGCGCAAGGAAGGTGATAACGTCGGCCGAGTAGGGCTGAGTCTCCGTCTGGTGGATGCCACCACAGGCATCACGGTGTGGAAAGCGCGACATGAACGGTCAAGTAGCTATATGTTTTATCGGCCGAATTTGAAGAGTGTCGCAAAAGAACTGGCAGATGAGATGATCAAGGCCATGCCTCCCCAAGCCAAACAGTAATCCCCGCCCAAACCAAGTCGTTCTTCGTGTGCTTAAAAACCGAGCCTGGTCAGGTCTAACGGCGCTTCTATCTTCTTCTTCAACGAAGAGAGGTCTGGATTAGTCGCCTAGCGTACCTTTGACCGAGCCGTCTTCATGGCTGTTTTCAACGAACGGACAAATGCGGCCACATGCGTCACCATCTCCGGTTTCTGTTGATGTGCGGCGATCTGCTTCACGATCGCGCTGCCGACGATTACCCCATCGGCAATTGCTGCGATATCGGCAGCATCTTCCGGCGTCGCAATCCCGAAACCCACTGCGACCGGAACGCGGGAAACTTTTCTGATTTTTTCGACGTTCTTACCCACATCGGCCACGTTATGCAGTTTCGCTCCGGTAATCCCGGTTAGTGACACGCAATAGACGAAGCCCTCCGACTGGCGCGCGACAAACGTCCGTCGTTCCGCCGTGCTCGTGGGGGCGAGAAGAAAAATCAGTTGAAGCCCGGCTGCGGCGGCCGGCCCTTTGAGAGGGCCTGCTTCATCCGGCGGCATGTCGGGCACGATCAGGCCATCAACACCGGACCGAGCTGCCTCTTGGCAGAATTTCTCGGGACCGAATGCATGAATATTATTGTAGTAAATCATCAAGACCAGGGGAATCTGGCTCATGGTTCTTATCCGTGCGACCATGGGAAGGATCGTTCGAACCGAGGTCCCGTTGCGCAAGGCTCGTGCTGCCGCCTGTTGAATCACAGGGCCATCGGCGATTGGATCGGAAAATGGGACGCCCAACTCAATGATATCGGCTCCGGCCTGTTCCAACTCCACAACAAGATGTTCAGTCTCTTGCAGTGAGGGGTCCCCAGCCATCACATAGGCGATAATGGCCTGCTCACCTTCCTGTCGAAGCCGTGCAAAAGTGCGATCGAGTCTCGATGTCACAACGTGATCCCCTGCATCCTCGCAACTATGTGAACGTCCTTATCTCCACGACCGGATAGATTCACGACAAGAATCTGGTTCTTGTTCATCCTGGGCGCCACCTTCACAGTGTGGGCGATGGCATGGGCACTTTCGAGGGCCGGCATGATCCCCTCCTCTTTGGCCAGCAAATCGAATGCGGCCATGGCTTCGTCATCGGTCACCGAGGTGTACTCGGCTCGACCTTGATCCCGTAAATAACTATGCTCGGGACCAACCGCAGCGTAATCCAACCCGGCTGAAACCGAATGCGTCAGATTAATTTGTCCGTCGGCATCCTGAAGGAGATAGGTCATGGTCCCTTGCAACACACCCGGCGTTCCTCCCGCAAATCGCGCTGCATGTTTTCCGCTCGCGACACCCAGACCGCCCGCTTCAACGCCGACCATCTTCACCTTCTTGTCCCGGATAAACGCATGGAAGAGCCCTATGGCATTGCTGCCACCACCGACGCAGGCGATGAGGCAATCCGGCAGCCGGCCTTCTGCCGCCAGAATCTGTCTCCGAGTTTCCCGACCGATGATCGATTGAAAATCTCGGATCATCATCGGATAGGGGTGGGCTCCCAGAACCGAACCGAGAATGTAGTGGGTCGTGCGGATATTCGTTGTCCAATCCCGCATGGCTTCGCTGATGGCATCCTTCAGCGTGCGGCTACCGGCGTCGACACCCGTGACGGTCGACCCGAGCAACCTCATTCTGAAGACGTTCAGCGCCTGGCGCTGCATGTCTTCAGTCCCCATATAAATTTCACACTGGAGGCCGAACATCGCCGCGACGGTCGCCGTCGCTACCCCATGCTGTCCGGCACCGGTTTCCGCGATGATACGCGGCTTTTTCATGCGTTTGGCCAGAAGTCCTTGGCCAATCGCATTATTGATCTTATGGGCTCCGGTATGACAGAGATCTTCGCGTTTCAAATAAATCTTCGCGCCACCCAAACGCTTTGTGAGCCGTTGGGCAAAATAGAGCGAGGTAGGCCGGCCGACGTAGTGTTTCAAATAATAGGCAAGTTCGGACTGGAAGCGGCGGTCTTTTTTCACACGGGAATATTCCTGCTCTAATTCAAGCAGCGCCGGCATGAGTGTTTCAGGGACATAGCGTCCGCCATAGGCGCCGAAGCGACCGTGTTTATTGGGAACTGAACTCATCACTGTCCTCGCGTTCGTATAGTAGGCTGCAGAAAATCCATCCGTGAATGCAGTATAAGGGGCTCATGATAGAGAGACAACTTTTGCAGCTCGAATGAATGCACGCACTTTCTCGTGATCTTTCTTGCCCGGTGCCCGCTCGACGCCACTGCTCACATCCACGCCATACGGCCGTACCGCATGGATCGCCTTCTCAACGTTGTCTGGGGTGAGCCCCCCGGCCAGAAGAATGCTCGACACCTTGGCTGCCTCTGCGGCAAGCTGCCAATCCATCATCTGTCCAGTGCCGCCATAGGCTTGTTCAGAAAAGCTATCTAATACAAACCCTCGAACGCCGGCCCTGCCGCGAAACTCCGCCAGGGCGAGAAATGTGCTTCGGTCCTTCACGCGAAGCGCTTTGATGACCGTACGACCTAACTCTTTGCAATAGATCGCCGATTCGTTTCCATGCAATTGTGCCAGCACAAGCCCACAGTCATCCATGAGATTTCGAACCACTTGTTGGTCTTCGTCGACGAACACCCCCACCGGAATCACCAAGGGAGGTAGACTCATAACGATCTGCCGGGCCAGCGTCGGCTCGATATATCGAGGGCTTTTCCGATAGAACACAAACCCGACAGCATCGGCTCCGGCGTCGACTGCTACGGCAGCGTCCTCGGCGTTGGTGATCCCACAAATTTTAATTTTCGGTGTATCGCGCATAAGAGCCGTTAGGCATGCGACGGAGCCTGAGCCCCTCGTAACTCACGGATCTTGGCTCCGATGTCGTCGGCCCGAATGAGGGATTCTCCGATCAGCATCGCATGAATGCCAGCCTCGGTTAACCGTACCACATCCGTACGTTGATGGATGCCGCTTTCACTGACGATCAACTTGTCGGCAGGAATGCGTTTCGCCATACGCAACGTGACGGTCAGATCGGTTGTGAAGGTCCTGAGATCCCGGTTGTTGATGCCGATCAGCCGAGCCTCCGGGAGTCGTTCCAACACGGTATCGAGTTCGCGCTCGTGATGGACTTCGATGAGAACATCCACGCCTAACCCTCGGGCACAGGCATAGAAATCGATCAATTGCTGTCGTTCCAGCGCCGCGACGATCAACAGGACAGCATCGGCTCCATAGGCGCGCGATTCGAAAAACTGGATCTCGTCGACCATGAACTCTTTGTTCAAGACAGGCAAAGGTACCGATTGCTTGATCGCGCAGAGATAGTCCAGACTCCCTTGGAAAAAATCCTTGTCTGTTAAGACAGACAGTGCCGAGGCGCAATGGGCATGATAGGTCTTGGCGATCTCCAGGTAGTCAAACCGATCGGAAAACTCGGGGCGCAGGAGGCCCAGACTGGGTGAGGCTTTTTTGACTTCGGCGATCAGTGCCGGACTGCCGGCCGTTCTGGTGGCGTCAAGGATCCCAGTAAAACCAAGTGGGCCCGGTACGTCCCGAATCTTTGCTTTCAATTCGGAAAGATAGCCACGGCTTCGCTTGTGCCGAAGTTCTGCCTTCTTATGTTCCAGGATTCGAGAGAGAATCACGTTACGTCAGCCCTTATTCGTAAACGCAATGAGATGCGCGAGTGTCTCGGCAGCGGCACCGGAATTGATGACCTGTCCAGCCAACAAGAATCCATCGTGAAGGTTTGCCGCCTTTCCCCCTGCGACAAGGGCCGGAGCGGCATTCAAACAGACGATGTCACGTTTCGGTCCTTTCCGGCCTTCGAGAATGTCACGCACAATTGCGGCATTGTGTTGCGGGGTCCCTCCGGCCAACTGTTTAGCCGGAACCAATGTCAGTCCAAACTCTGCCGGGTCCAGGAAATAGTTCGAAAGAACTCCCCCTTTCGCTTCTGAAATCTGTGTTTTTGTGGTCAGGGTAATCTCATCGAGTCCGTCCATCCCATGCACGACGAAGGAATGTTGCGATCCCAGATGCATGAGCACATTCCCTAACAGGGAGGTTAATCGACTTTCGTAGACGCCGAGCACCTGGATGGTCGCTCCCGCCGGGTTAGTAAGCGGGCCCAAGAGATTCAGTATGGTCCTGATGCCCATCTCCTGTCTTGGGCCAGCACAATGTTTCATCGCCTCATGATAGAGCGGGGCGAAGAGAAAACCGATCCCCACTTCATTGATACAATCAGCCACCCGTTCGATCGGCAGATCAATCTTGACCCCCAGTGCCGAGAGCACATCTGCACTCCCCGACTTGGATGATATAGCACGATTGCCATGCTTGGCCACGGTCAACCCTGCCCCTGCGACGACGAGCGCCGCTGTGGTGGAAATATTAAATGTATGGGCACCATCCCCACCCGTGCCACAGGTATCGACAACCAACGGATCTCCGATTGAGATCCGAAGAGCTTTGGCACGCATGGCTAGCACGGAACCGACAATTTCCTCGACGGTCTCACCCTTTAGACGAAGCCCCATCAAGTAAGCGGCAATTTGAACCGGAGTCGCCGCGCCGTCCATCATTTCACACATCACCGATTCGGCTTCTTGTTCGGTGAGTGAAGAGCGCTCGGCAAGTTTGGTAATGGCGTCTTTGATCATACGAATAGGAGATCGGGCGGGCCAGGCTATAGTTTGAGGAAGTTACGGAGGAGATCCTTCCCTACGATAGTAAGGATCGATTCCGGGTGGAATTGCACGCCTTCGATGCCGAACGAACGATGGCGCATTCCCATGATTTCTCCTTCGGCCGTTTCAGCCGAGATCTCAAAGCAAGAGGGCAGCGTCTCTCGCTTCACGATCAGAGAGTGATACCGGGTGGCATCAAAAGGACTAGGCAACTGACGAAAGATGGTCTTCCCGTCGTGACGGATTTTTGAGATTTTCCCATGCATCAACCGTTGGGCTCTGACAACTTCCCCCCCAAACGCCACAGCCAACGATTGATGACCGAGGCAGACGCCCAAGAGCGGAAGACGCCCGGCAAAATGGCGGATGACCTCGACC
>DATDFW010000518.1:0-3348 GCA_036522375.1 Nitrospiraceae bacterium | reverse complement strand
ATGGTCGATTGGAACGGGTCTGCGAGACAGATTCTCAATCTCTTGCGTGCACTTCAACCCTATGAACCCGCCACGGCCTTTCTCAACGGGAAGATGATTAAGATTTACGAGGCACAACTTCAGGAAGGAATTGCATTGGGGGGAATGCCCGGACAAATTATGGCCAAGCAACCGGGGAGACTCCTGGTACAGACCGGTAAGGGTTATCTAGAAATACTGTCCTATGAAATAGCTCCGTTTCATGGATGGATCAATCGCCTTCTCCAAAAGATCTTCGTGCCGTCCGTCGGCTACCGTTTCGACCTCATTTCAGCACCCTGAGGGACGGCGGGCGACCGCAAGGCGCCGGTATGCCATCGAGGGAAACTGCCGGGGTTAATCTTCGGCTCCTAGCACGTGAACAAGGATGACCAGAGCCTATTACGGCAATATGATGGCCTGCTCTGAATATCCGAGCCCTTTGAGGGAGACCTCCAAGTGATCGACCATCGGCGGTGGGCCACAGAGAAATATTACAGTCTCGGAATCGGGAGAGGGAAGATACCGGCGGAGAATATCTTCCGTGACCCGCCCAATGCCTTGGGACCATTCCACAGGCGGCTGTTCGAGGACATGGTAGCAGTGGAAGTTTGAATGCTCGCACTCATTCCGATTCCACTCCTCCCGGAAAATAATGTCTGCCTCGGTCTTGTTCGCGAAAATCAGGAACAATTCAGCATCCAGACGTTGCGTGAGAATCCAACGAATGATCGAGATCATCGGCGTGATCCCGGTGCCCCCAGCCACAAACCCCACCTTCTTCGCCATGCCGTCCACCCAATGGCCGCCCTGGTTTGGTCCACTCATCAGTACCGAATCTCCGATCTTCTGCTCATGGATGTATTTCGAGATCAGGCCGGTTTCATAGCGCTTCACGGTCAATTCGAAGTGGCCCGCGGCCCCGGGCAATGACGACGGCGTGTAGGGCCGTTTCACCGCTCTCCCGTTGATGGTGGCATGGACGTAAAGATAATCGCCTGGCAGCATATCTAACGTCGCAGAAGCAGGTAGGCCAAAGCGGAACGTCTTCGTGTCGTGGGTGGCGTGATGAATGGCCGTGAGCTGGTAGGCCATCGGCTCTTTGGTCTTGATGCGCGTAACAGCTTCCATCGTCATCCCTCCATCATGCGGTCGCAATCATACAATCACGACGCGATGGTCGCAACAACCATGACGAGGTGCGAGAGACGAACAACGAACCACGAGAAAGAAACGTATCGCCGACTGGCAGACCGAAACGGTTCTGAGCACCCTATTAGGCATCTTTTACTGATTGCGAGGCTACGGAACGATCCCTCGCACATGACGGGTTCGTCGAGAATGGGCCGGCATCTATGCTAAAGTGCGCTCAGACATAGGGAGACTCATGACCCGACCCACGCTGCGTATTGCCTTCCTGCATTTGGCCCCGGTGTCGGGTAATCTCATCCAGAATCGGCGCGCGATCGAAACCGCTATCAACCGTGCCGCACAAACAGGCGCAACCTGGATCATCACTCCGGAGCTCGCAGTCTGCGGCTACACCTTTGCCGATACGCTCGGTACGGAATGGATCGAACCGCAGCCCGATCAGTGGGTCTCCACCCTGTGCCGGCTGACAGCGCGGCTTCAGGTCACGCTCTTCCTCTCGCACCCCGAACGGGACCGCCACACCGAATCACTGTTCAATTCTCTCTTTATCATCACCCCAAACGGATGTGTCATCGGATCCCACCGCAAAATCAATACGCTCCGGGTCGGATCCGAAGCATGGTCGAGCCCGGGAAATCGTGCTCAACCGATTACACTCTCACCCGTTGGACGCGTCGGACTTTTGATCTGTGCCGACGCCTACAATCCCGCAATCGCCAATCGTCTGAAAGCTCAGGGTGCTCAGATCCTCGTCTCATCAGCGGCGTGGGCGCCTGGGTTACATGGCCCAAACGGCGAATGGGAACGGTGCACGAGGGATACAGGACTGCCGCTGTTCGTCTGCAATAGAACCGGTCCCGACCGCACACTGAACTTCACTCAGGCCGAGAGTGTGGTGGCCCAAGACGGAAAACGGCTTCTGTCCTTCCGGTCAGCGCACGCCACCATCTTCATCATTGACTGGGACCTTGCAACCAACCGCCTCGCCTCCAATCGGTTCCAGCAGATCGCCTTGTAATAACCCTTCGACCAACCGTGGCGGAAATATAATCCTCGAGGTTGTCCGTATTCGGGGTAGCAGTGTCGGTGAGCAATTTTGATCAGATTGAAAGTCTGGGCTGTGACATTTTTATTGTCAGTATATTTTGTCATGACCGTGGGAAGAAGGAGGCCCCATCATGGCGCAAAAACCATGCGCAAACCCGCGTTGTACATGTCCGGCAGAGCCGGGGAAGGAATTTTGTTCGTCTCATTGCCGTGAGGCTAAGACAGGCACTCCCTGTTCTTGTGCCCACAAGGGTTGCGGGGGTAAGCGCTAGTCGGTCAAGTCCTTGGTATGCACCCAATCCAGAATATACACGCCGAAGTGAAATCACGCTAATGCAGCAACAGTGATCCCAGTCCCTTCTCGATACATTTTCCGGGATGGAGGCTGACTATCCCCACTTGCTTGCGTCTTTCTCATCCGCCCACCCACGGGCATGCCAAGACGTGCCATTGCCCATGCGAGAGCCTTCCGATCCTTTTCACCTCTCGCTAAGGGAGTGGCCGAGGCTGCCCTTTACTGCGCGCATTGAACGAGCACCGTTTCACCGTGCGCGTTCTGCGAGCAAAAAGACACCTGGCCACTCCCTCTCCACCTTCTGAGCGTGCGCGCTCCGCGAGCAGGAGGACCCTCTCCCCCTATTCGAACAACCTCCTAAATCCCGCCTTAATCTGATCCAGTCCCTGACGCATGTCGGTCTCAAACACATCAGCCTTGGCCTGAACCACGCTGCGCTTGGTCTTGAGCCGGTCCTTGAACAACACCAGTTCGGTCAGCAGCTCATGCTTCTTTGAGTCCAACATGCCTTTCTGCTTGGTTTTCTCATGTTCAAACCGGCCCTTGAGTGCATCAAACTCGGCTTCGAGGCTGCTCGTCCTTCCTACAAGATCCTCCCAGACCTTGCCCGATTCGAACGCGGCCCCTTTCAGTTTCTGGTCCGCAACGGATTCGAACTCGTTCATGGCCTTGAGAATCTTCGTCCTCTGCTCCTCGAACGTATCGAGGGCATCCGCTTTGCCGAGAGCCAGTTGCACTTGAAGTTGTTCAAGCTTGCTTTGCACCTCGGTTTTCGCCTGCTCGGCCATCTCCTTCGATTTCTGCAGATCGTCCTGAACCTGTCTGAGCAAATCCCG
>DATDFW010000517.1:0-2982 GCA_036522375.1 Nitrospiraceae bacterium | reverse complement strand
TGTCGGTACTCTCGGTCTGATCGATGGCGATGTCGTCGATCTCTCGAACTTGCAGCGGCAAATCCTGCACTCTACGGCCACGGTCGGCATGCCGAAAGTGGAGTCAGGGAAGAAAACCCTCATGGCCATCAATCCGGAGATCACGATCAAGACCTATCACCAGCTCGTGGATGCCGACAACATCCTCCCGCTCTTCAAAGAGTACGACATCGTGCTGGATGGGTCCGACAACTTTTCAACCCGTTTCCTCGTGAACGACGCCTGTTTTTTCGCCAAGAAGACACTCATTTCTGCCAGCATGTTCCGATTTGAAGGTCAGCTTACGACGATCAAACCCCATGCCGGCTATCCCTGCTATCGCTGCCTCTACCCGGAGCCGCCACCGGCTGGACTCGTTCCGAATTGCCAGGAGGCCGGCGTCTTAGGAGCCCTGGCCGGGACCATGGGCATCCTTCAAGCATCGGAAGCGATCAAGGAAATTCTCGACATCGGCGAAACGCTGGCCGATCGCCTGCTCATTTACGACGCGCTGGAGATGAAATTCAGAAAAGTCCGTCGTCCCAAAGACCCGGCCTGCCGCCTCTGCGGACCAACACCGACGATCACCGACTTGAAGAGCGACTATACTGTTACCTGCGTCATTTAATCGTGTCTGATCTCACCATCCCTCAACCAATCCTCGATGACATGGTGGCCCACGCGAGGGAGCTCGATCCCTATGAGTGTTGCGGGCTCCTGGCCGGAACCAACGGAACCGTCACCCATGTCTATCGGATAAAAAATATTGTGGCAATTGAAGGAGCAGAGAAACTGTCGTCCTTTGACCCGGCAAAGGTCGCGCACTTGGAGCGGCTGTCCCCGGCCGAACGGGCCGAGATCGCCTTCGTGATGGACATGCAGGATTTTTCCACTGCGAAGAAGGATATTCGAAACAAAGGGCTCACGCTACAAGTAGTCTACCACTCCCATCCCCACGACCCGGCGCGCCCCTCCATCACCGACATCAAGATTGCCACCGACTACGAGGAAATCTGGCCGAAGATCAACCTGCCTATCCCTGCTTATCTACTCATCTCCCTCATGGAAAAGTCCAAACCGGACATCCGCCTCTATTGGATCACGCATGGAACCGTCACGCCGGCACACATCACAAGCTAGAAAGATACTCAAGACGTTTATTTAGTTTCTCTGGTTTGTCTCGTTATTTGGTTGAACCAGATAGACCAAACAAACCAGATAAACCCTCTCCGGCAATTTCCACTTTGTTTAGCATTCGTTCGGGTGCGATAATGGCCTCCTGTTTGTTCCCATATTCAGGAGTGCTGGTCATGTCAAACATGCGCACGACTCTTCTTGCTGTCTGCTCCAGTTTCTTCCTCCTCAGCCTGATCGTATCCCCCAGCTTTGCTGAGGAAAAAAGTTTCTACAGCCCCGTCATCAATATCGACAAGGAAAGCAACCGCATCTTGATTTCCACCCATGGGTCCGTGTTCTGGATAGAGGTCCCGGATACGGCGAAGCCGCACATCGAGAAGCTCCCGATATCAGGCCTTGCGGATTTCGTCGTTGAAATGAGAGAGAACGGGCAAGCGCCTCTGCTCAAGACCTGGAAAGTGAAGTCGGGAGAGACGAGCTGTATGTACTTCGATGGGAAAACCTGCCGCTAACTTCGCCACTCGTGACCGAGGCAATCAGCTCTCAGCCTTCATCGGTTGCATGACATGGCCATGATACTCTCGTCCGCACTATTCATAACGGTTTGTCGTCTCCAACCCTCCCTCCCCCATAGCATGGGGGAGGGGGTATAAGACCGGCGCGCACATCGCCACTACACTTCGACAATATCCTTCTTCAAGGATTGCACAAACGCGACCACCTCGCCACGCTCCGTTGGTGGAACTTTAAATGCATCCAAGGTCGCATTGGCATGGCCTAAAAATGCCGTCCAATCGGCTTCACTGATCTTCATACCTTTATGAGAAACCTTCATATCGCGTCCAGTGTAGTACATGGGCCCCCCTGAACTCGCACAGAGAAAATCGATCAGGAGTTGCTTTTCGCGCTTAAGGCCGTCCTCTCCGCGATTATCCCAGAATCGTTTCAACCGCGAATCCGACATTAAGCGTGGCAACAAGTCCTCGGAAACCGCGACAATTGCGTCGTAGCCCCCTAGGCGTTCATAGAGTGATTTCTTGCTCATTGCTTGGCCTCCTTCTGGCTAAAAATATGGGTGCGTGATCCAAGTTGACCCGACCAGGCCTGTCGCCAGCCGCCCATCTCAACACTTCGGCGCTAACTTTACTGAAAATCCTAAACCGATGTCCACTGCTGCCCACGGCAACGAACAACGGACAATTGTTCATTCAAAGAAGGACTGGATACGTGGCGTGACAAGGCTTGGGCAGGAAACGTTGACGCAGCAATGGCGCAGTGCAACGTTAAGCAATGACCTCGCCTACTTTGGTTAATACTTCTTTCTTTTGAAGTTGCTTGTCCAGCATAAATGTTCCAAACGGAATAACAGATGCCACCAGTGCATACAGTGAAAACATGAAAGACCATCGCTGTTTAATATGGAGTGTGGCTAACAGGGCAACATAGAGGATGAACAAAACTCCGTGTATTGAGCCCGCGACTCTCACCACCTCCGGCATCCCCATGAAGTACTTCATCGGCATCGCAACAAATAACAAGGTGAGAAATGAAATCCCCTCGGCTAACGCGATCATTCTAAAAGCTCTGATCTGGCTCATCTTTATGTTTCTTCCTTTTTCCCGTCAAATATACAAGGTAATGTGATTGAGTCAGTTTCAATTGGTAGGAGGTCTGCAATTATGAGGATGTTCAAAAAGCCCGTCCAGCAGGTCCGCAGCGAGAATCTTCCGACTCCTCATACCTCTCATAAGGGGAGTGGCCGAGGCTGCCCTTTACTGCGCGCATCGAACGAGCACATTCTTATCGTGCGCGTTCTGCGTGCAAGAA
>DATDFW010000516.1:0-11142 GCA_036522375.1 Nitrospiraceae bacterium | reverse complement strand
GTCCGGTGGATAAAATGGACCCCTCCAGTGTTGGTAATGCCAGCCGGATGTGCCGATACGAACATCGCAGCGTGAGTGATGGATGCTCGATGAAAGGTGAGATGTTGAGGCATCCTTCATCTGAGTCACAGCCAACGAGTGAATTCTCACTGCGATCGGGGAATATTATTTTCCGCTTTTACCAGCACGTCCCCTATAAGGCGCGTAAGAATGCCGTGAGACTCTTTTTCTCCACGTCGGTTAATTGGATGCCTCCCACGACATTGAAGAACTCAACCGCGTCCTCGAGAGTCAGCAATCGGCCATCGTGCATATAGGGCGGAGAATCTTTTATGCCTCGCAGCACAAAGGTCTTGATAGGGCCGTCGGCTTCGGCTCCGAACCGTTCGAGTTTCAGATCATGCATCATATGGTCAGTATATGCCGGCGGCTGATGACACCCAGCGCAACGTGCCTTGCCAAAAAAAAGCTCCTCGCCTTGGATTTCTTGTTCCGTCGCCTGTTTTCTATCCAGCCTCGCGGTCATGGGGTCAAGCTTCGGGGCCGGGGGGAAATCGATCATATTTTGCATTTGCGCCATATGAGCCACCTGCAGACGATCGATCATATTCATACCCTTCTTCATGGCGCGAATTGAATCCCCATTGAAATATGCTGTCCGTTGCTCAAACTCGGTGAAATCTTCCACAGATCGGAGGCTGCGTTTGGATCCATGGATCTGCTGGTTGAATACACCCCGGAGGCTCGTCGTCTCGATACGGAATCGATCCGACTGCGGCCGGGTGTCCGGGTTCAAATGAAATTGCCCTGTCGAGTGAAAATTGACATGACAATCGAGACAGGAAACACCCAAGCTGGGGGTGTTTGTTTTCCGATCGTGCGTCGCATTGAATTCTTCTTGAGGAAATTGCGTGACCAAGAGCCGGAGCCCGTCTAGTTGCACAGGAGTGACGAGGCCTCGAAACAACCGATCGAAGTTCTCGGCATGCACGACTTCTCCCTGAGAGACATCGCCTAGCTCTGGATGCGTCGTTAAAAAGATAGGCGGCGGGAATTCCGGAAGAAAACATTCGGGAAGATCGAACGCCACATCAAATCGCTCGAGCCGAGGGAATTGGGCAATTTGCACGGAGGGAAACACCATGCCGCCCGCTTCGTGCTTGACATGTGGTAGCCGATGAAATCCGGCAGGAAAGAGTTGTTTCTTCTTGATCTCGCTGGCTTCCAGACTGCCCAGCTTCTCCCAGGTAAGGCCATTTTTTAATTGAGTAACGGGGCCCAGGGGTTGCGGCTTCCCATTCGTCATAATTGTGGAAGATTGTGTGCGGCAGTCCAACCTATACCGATCAGCCAACAGTTGCTTCTGATTCGCAAGGACCTTCGGCTTCTCGGCCACATCTTTGGCCTTGACCTGCTCCGCGATTTTTGTCGGATCCTGTCCAGAGAGCGCACCAAAGGCGTCGTACGAAAAATCCACTCCCTCAAATCCCTTTTTTTTCGTGTCCGCAATGGACTCATGCGACGTAGTAGTGGGATGGCTGTGCTCCCCTTTGCTCGGGGGACTGTTCTTTGGGTCGGCGAGACTATGTTCACCGAGTGTGAAGACGCCCCAGAAGCCGATTGTTGCTGACATCACGATGCACGTGAGCCTCTGTCGTTGCTTGTTCCTCATGAGCTGATATCCCTGTGTGGAAATTTTTGTGGCAATCAATGACGATGCCGGCGCAGTCCTCCGATCCATCCATATTGACCGGGATTCCTGAGAGTCTGATCTCAGGGCTCACTCATCTGCCTCCATGTTATCAGGCTCTTCTCTGACTACGAGCTAGGAGATTCCCTTGTGGCATTCTTCTGGCCTTCAAAATTGTCGTGAGTCTTCAAAGATCTTTGAAAGGGTAGGCAGGAAAGTGATTCGGAGTCCATACAGAGACTCCTGTCTTGCCCCTGAGGATGGGCATGGCATTGTTTGTGTTGCCGGTAAGGAGGAATGAAAGTATCAGATGGCGTCACGCGACGCATAGTACATGAGACGTAGATCCTCTGATTCACATGAAAAGGGGCGACAGCGATTGACGGCTATAAATCGTGTGCAGCAGAGTCCCCGGTCAGACTCCCAGTAATTGACTGGTTCGTATTTCTTTTACTCTCCTCAGGTGACGGTTCTGTCCCGAAAGAATCGAAACAATAGGTAGGCATTGACCATCATTGTGATTGTGAGAATACTGTATGTCGTGAATGCGGTAGTCAGGTTCAATTCGATAAGCACCCTGGACAATCCGAACGCGACCACTAACGCATCGAAGGCCATGCAGATCCGCCTGAACGTTTCAGGGTCCATCCAACGAATGAGATAGCTTCCGAGGGGAATTCCCAAAAGAACGCTTGGGACAATATACAGTATGAGCTCCATACTGGCCTCACTGTAGAGTCCAATAACGTAGTAGGCGATTCCTGTCATAACCGCTTCACCCACTCGAATGACGCCTAGCGCGGCCCGGAAATCCTGTTTGACATATCCTTGATTGTTGAACAGGAGCGCAAGGGGAGGGCCTGAAATGGTGGTGACGGAATACAGGGTTCCGATTCCTATCCCGAAGGGGATCGCAATGGCTTTCTCGGCTTGGATGGGTTTTCTGATACCGGCAGCTTGGAGCAGAATTAATGGCAACAGCATGAAGTAGGTTACAAACTTGACCCAGGATGGATGAACGAGGGAGAGAATATAGCTGCCGATCGCGACACCGATTAGGAGACCGATTAAAATGGGCGCCACGCGCCACCAAATGTTTGGGATACTCTTGCGATTGATGAAGAGGACGTAGCTATTGATCACCAACTCTACGAGCACCAGTGCCGGATTCAAAATACGATTGGTATAAAACAGCAGAGCGACGGGAACCGTAATCGATGAAAAGCCGTATCCTAAGGCGCCGTTGACGGTGGCTGCCACGAACGTGATCGCCACAAGCACGATGAGATCCACGTTTACCCTTTGCGATGTCCGGAGACGAAGTCGTTGAGCGTGTAATGGTCCAGGATATCCGCGATGGCGTCACGCACCGTACCCATCACATGCTGCACCGGACATTGGGCATGCTCGGCATAAGGACAGTCCTTGCATTTCAAATAGGCCGTCTTGCTCACGCATCCGATGGGAGCGAGAGGGCCATCCAGAATGCGAATGACTTGGCCGAGCGTAATCTCTCCTGGAGGCTTAATCAGTGCATAGCCCCCCTTCATCCCTCGTCGGCTAGAAAGAAGGCCGGCTCGTTTCAGAGTCAAGAGAATCTGTTCAAGAAACTCGATCGGGATATGCTGGCGAGTCGCGATGTGATGGCGCTGTAAAGTGAACTTGCCATGTACAAGGGTGAGCTCAAGCAATGCGCGAAGGCCATATTCGCTTTTCTTCGAGAGCTTCATGTCAGGTCTGAATTCCGAGTGAGTTAATCAAGAATTGTGACAATATAGACTCTGCCTGATCTCGTCAAGAGTCGATTATCTCTGGAGCTTTGATCTCCAGGGGTCTCCCAATATAGATGCGGCATGCTGCAACTCCTTGATCCTAGAGGGTTGTTCCTTGACAGGGTCTGCGCGTTCCTGTTAGTTTCTTCGTTCATTTTAACGTGACTATCCCGAGAATTAAGGCCTCTGCAACGACGGTTTGGACTCTTCGTGAACTTCCAGGATCTCATTCTTACATTGCATCACTACTGGGCCGATCAAAGCTGCGTCATTCATCAGCCCTATGATCTGGAGATGGGGGCAGGCACCTTTCATCCAGCCACATTCCTCAGATCCCTTGGACCAGAACCCTGGCGGGCCGCCTATGCCCAACCATGCCGACGTCCTACGGATGGACGATACGGCGAGAATCCGAATCGGATGCAGCACTACTATCAGTATCAGGTCGTGCTGAAGCCGGCGCCGGACAATATTCAGTCACTCTATCTGGAGAGTCTGGCTCACTTGGGGATTAACCCGAAGCAGCACGACATCCGATTCATTCAAGACGACTGGGAGTCCCCCACCTTGGGAGCTTGGGGTCTGGGCTGGGAAGTACGTCTCGATGGAATGGAAATCACCCAGTTCACCTATTTCCAAGAAATCGGCGGGATCGAGCTGAACCCGATTACCGTCGAACTCACCTATGGGACTGAACGGATTGCGATGTATCTGCAGCAAGTGGATAACGTCTTTGACTTGGCGTGGAACGAATCGACCACCTATCGAGACATCCATCACGAAACCGAAGTCCAGTTCTCGACTTACAATTTCGAAGAAGGCGATGTGGCGATGCTCATGGCCACGTTTCAATCATTCGAAGGAGAATGCAAGCGGCTCCTGGCGAATCGCGAGAAGCGGTTGACGCTCCCAGCCTACGAGTTCTGCATTAAATCATCGCACCTCTTCAATCTGCTCGATGCCCGTGGCGCGATTAGTGTGGCGGAGCGCACGGGATATATTGCCAGAGTTCGCGCCCTTGCACGCCAATGTGCCGAACGCTACATCGAAGAGCGGGCGGCGATGGGGCATCCGCTCCTTAGTCGTGGGGCAGGGCAGGCTGGAGCGAAGACACCACGTATTCGTTCGAAATCTGTGGCCCGCCGCGCATAGAACTGCAGAAGGATTCATGCCAAGGACTCAGAAAGCTCGTCGTGCTGCTCCTCCTGTGAAGAAGAGAATACAGCCTTCCCCAGTGATCGCTGCCGAGTTGTTGCTCGAGATCGGCGTTGAAGAACTTCCCTACCAGTTCATCGCTCCAGCCCTAACGACTCTCAAGGATTCGGCTGAGCAGCTGCTGAAAGACCAACGTCTTGCATTTCGATCTGTGCGTACTCTGGGAACTCCGCGACGGTTGACCCTGGTGGTTGACGGTCTCGCGACCCAGCAAACCTCTATGGTGAAGGAAGCGATGGGGCCTTCTAAATTGGTGGCGTTCGATCAGGCAGGCCAGCCGACCAGGGCGGCGTTGGGATTTGCCGCAGGGCAAGGAGTCTCTGTCCAAGAGCTGCAGGTTCGCAAGACTCCGAAGGGGGAGTATCTCTTTTCAGTGAAGCAGGAACATGGCCGGCCTACTAACATGGTCTTGAAAGAACTCCTCCCTCAATTAATCGCGAAACTCACTTTTCCAAAAGCGATGAAGTGGAATCAGACCGGCGTACGGTTCGCTAGACCGGTGCGGTGGCTGCTGGCGCTGTATGGCGGTGCTACGCTTCCCGTCGAAGCCGCCGGGATTACTGCCGGGAATCGGACAGAAGGCCATCGCGTATTGGGGCGCGCAATGGGGATTGCGGTTCGAGACTTCGAGTCCTATCGGAAGGGGCTTGAACGTCAAGGAGTCATTCCTGATCCGCAGCATCGCCGACGTCTGATCGAAGATCAGATTGATATCATCTGCAAGAAGACCGGTTTCCGGCTGCATCACGATGTCGACCTGCTGGATCAGGCGGTCTATACGACCGAATGCCCCCATGCGATAATCGGATCCTTCAAGCCGGCCTATCTGGAGGTGCCGCAAGAGATCTTGATGACCTCCATGAAAGAACATCAGGGATTCTTTTCCTTGATCCATACAGATACGGGCAAACTTGTGGCGCATTTCATCGCTGTGGCCAACAATCAGACAAAAGACATGACCCTCATCCGTGAGGGTAATGAGCGGGTGTTGGCGGCGCGACTGGCTGACGCCAAGTTTTTCTTCGATGAAGATCGCAAGGTGAAGCTGGAGACGCGGGGCAAGAAGCTTGGCGGGGTGACATTCCATCAGAAACTGGGAACCATGGCACAGAAGCAGGAGCGGGTAGCAAAGCTCGCGGCCACTATTGCCCAAATGGCAGAAGCTAAAGAGGTTATAGTGGAGATCTGTCGGCGTGCCGGTGAACTCTGTAAGGCTGATCTATTGACCGGGATCGTGGGAGAGTTCCCTACGCTTCAAGGAGTGATGGGCGGGTATTACGCCGGATTTGATGGAGAGGACCGTGAAGTTGCACTCGCTATCAGCCAACATTACCAACCCAACTCTATGGAAGGGCCCATTCCCGCTGCATGTGTTTCCCAAGTCCTATCTCTTGCCGACCGTTTGGACAATCTAGCCGCCTTCTTCCATGTCGGCATCGTTCCCACAGGGTCAGAGGATCCCTTCGCCTTACGACGCCATGCGACCGCCATAGTGAGAATTCTCCTCGAGGGACATGTGACGGTGGATCTTGGCGAGGCGGTGCGGGAAGCTCGTGCAATCGTGGAAGCGGCCGGGATCAAGGCAGCTCCGACGCAAGGAGACGCACAGAAGCGCTTGATCGATTTTCTGTTCGAGCGGGTTCGCCACTATGTAAGGATGAAGCAAGGATTACGCGATGATGTGATCAATGCGGTACTGACCGTGACAGATCGACAATCGTTTGAACTGCGGGATCTCATGGCGAAGATGAAGGCGCTTGAATCTGTGACGACGAAGCCGGAGTTCGATCCGTTGATCGTCGGCTTCAAGCGTGCACACCGGCTGGTCGAGAAAGAGCAGTGGGATCGCAAATCGGTCAATCTGGCTCAGTTTGAACATACCTCGGAGTCGGCACTCTACCATGCTACGGTGAAAGAGCGGGAGAACATGATGTCTGCGATGAACAGCGGGGACTATGGCCAAGCCCTGGACTCGCTGGTGCGCCTGAAGCCGGCCATCGATACGTTCTTCACAGCGGTCATGGTCAATGCGGATGATCCGGCCGTCCGAAGTAACCGGTTGTCGCTGCTCCAGGAAGTAGACGACTTCTTCAACTCATTCGCGGACTTCTCGCAGATTGTGGTACAAGGAGGGTAACGGATAGATTGTTCCGCTGAGGCCCCCGTGCAACGCGCTGCCTCAGAAGGCCCCTCGGTGGACGTGCGCAAGCAGATCGGGGACTCATTCAGACTACTATCAAGGAGACAAAACGATCGGGTGTAGGGATGGATCAATCATTGTCGGACGATCAGCGTCGGGCGAAGAAAATCCGTCGGTTCACCATCGCTGTGTCTCTTGCTTTGATCGTGCTCTGCAACACGATCATGTTGGTTGGGTTATGGGCTAGCGGGATCAATCTTGATGAGCTGGCAACGCCCCCCGATGTCTTCAACCCCAAACAAGATATTTGTCTTCGGCTCGGTTGGCATTCCGTTACGGGAGTGGCGGAACCGGTGCAGCTCTGTTCAGAGTGGATCAATCTGTCCGACAAGTCCGGTAAGACTCATCAGATTCAACCGGGGATCAAGCTTCGGCCTGGACCGGACGGGCAGTATTACGTGGATCGGGGGATTCAGGCCGACTATCGGTTGCTCATATTGGGGCTGATTGTCGTGGCAGTCATTGCCTTTGGATTGGTGGCGAAATGGTATCTGGTCGGCCGTTATCGGCTGCATCTCGAATCCGACGCCAGCCATGGAGCATCGGTCTTCCATTGAATTGAACTAACATCAACGCGAAGGAGAGGGCAGCGTGGCAAAGAAATACGTGTACTACTTCGGTGACGGTGCGGCCGAAGGGACCTCGAACATGAAAGAGCTTCTGGGTGGGAAGGGCGCCGGACTTGCCGAAATGACAAATCTCGGCATTTCCGTTCCGCCCGGCTTCACCATTTCCACCGAGGCCTGCGTCGAATATTACAAGAATGGGAAACAGTTTCCTCCTGGCATGTGGGATGCCGCGTTGAAATCGCTCAAGCGGGTTGAGCGGTCGATGGATAGGGGGTTCGGCGATCCCGAGCGGCCGCTGCTGGTCTCGGTCCGCTCCGGCGCAAGAGCCTCGATGCCTGGCATGATGGATACGGTGCTAAACGTCGGCCTGACGACCAAGACGGTCGAGGGACTGGCGGCAAAAACACGCAACGATCGTTTTGCACAGGACAGCTACCGGCGCTTCGTGGCCATGTATGGCAGTATCGTCATGGGCGTGCCACGTGAACATTTCGAAGCGATCCTCAAACAGAAGAAGGCCGAAGTGGGCGTGCCCCATGAGACACACCTCGATGCGCGGCATCTCCGCGAATTGGTCGCCAGCTTTAAGACGCTGATCAATGAAGAGACCAAGAAAGAGTTCCCCGATGAACCGCTTGAGCAGCTTCGCCTGGCTGTCAACGCCGTCTTCTCCTCCTGGTTCGGGGCGCGGGCCGTCACCTACCGGCGCCTCTATGGGATTCCCGACTCGTGGGGCACGGCGGTCAATGTGGTGGCGATGGTATTTGGGAACATGGGAGAGACGAGCGGCACGGGTGTAGCGTTCACACGTGATCCGGCCTCCGGGGATAAAACATTTTTCGGTGAATGTTTGATGAACGCCCAAGGGGAGGATGTCGTCGCCGGCATCAGAACTCCGCTTCCTGTGAACGCGCTCGCGAAGAACGTGCCGGCGGCCTACAAGGAGTTGGAGCACACCTATAAGAAGCTCGAAAAGCATTACCGGGATATGCTCGACTTGGAATTTACGATCCAAGAGGGCAGGCTCTACATGCTGCAGACCCGGGTCGGCAAACGGACCGGCATTGCTGCCGTGAAGATCGCGGTCGACATGGTACGAGAAGGCCTGATCTCCAAGAAGGAAGCAGTGCAGCGGATCGGGCCCGAACAATTGGCGCAATATCTCTACCCGATTTTCGACACTAATGAAGAGGCGAAATCCAATCCCCTGGGGAAAGGGCTTCCCGCGGGTCCTGGTGCGGCAGCCGGGAAGATCGCTCTCACTCCTGATCGGGCCGTCACGATGAAAGAGGGTGGTACTCGTGTCGTGCTGGTCAGACAGGAAACGAGCCCGGACGATATTCATGGGATGAATGCCGCAGAGGGATTTCTGACGGCGCGGGGAGGGATGACATCTCACGCAGCAGTGGTGGCCCGACAAATGGGCAAGGTGTGCGTAGCCGGCTGCGAGGCCGTCGAAGTGCTGGATAGTCAGTCTGTCCGCATCGGGGCCAAAGTGTTCCGCGAAGGGGACTATCTATCGATCAACGGTTCGACCGGCAATGTGTACGAGGGGGATCTTCCCGTCGTCGAATCTGAAATCATTCAAGTCATCCAGGGTAAGTTGGATCCGAAGAAGTCGGACAAGTACCAGCGTTTCGCATTAATTCTGTCTTGGGCCGACAGTGTGCGCACACTGCACGTCCGTGCCAATGCGGACGTGCCTGATCAGGCGAACATCGCGCGCGGCTTTGGCGCGGAAGGGATCGGACTCTGTCGGACGGAACACATGTTCTTCGCCGAGGATCGCATTCCGATCATGCAAAAAATGATTTTGGCACGGACGAAGGAGGAGCGGGAAAAGTTTCTCGATCAACTCCTGCCGCTGCAGAAAGAGGATTTCATCGGGCTCTATCGTGAGATGGCAGGGTATCCGGTCACCATTCGTCTGCTCGATCCGCCGTTGCACGAGTTTTTACCGAAGCGCGAAGAGTTGATGGTGGAGATTGCGCAGCTGGAGCTGACCGGCCGCGACGGAGCCAAGCTGCAGGAAAAGCGTCGATTGCTGGCTAGGGTTGAAGAGCTCCACGAGTTTAATCCCATGCTCGGGTCACGCGGATGCCGGCTCGGAATTACGATGCCTGAAATTACCCGCATGCAGGCGCGGGCCATTATGGAGGCCGCGTGCGAGCTGGCCAAGGAAGGGAAGACGATCGTTCCGGAGATCATGATACCGCTGGTGGGGATGGTATCGGAAATGAAGGCGCAGAAAGATTTGATCCGTGAGGTGGCGCAGGAGACGATGAAGCAGCACAACGTAAAGCTTTCCTATCTCGTGGGCACGATGATCGAACTGCCCCGTGCCGCCGTGACGGCCGATCGCATCGCGACAGAGGCGGAGTTCTTTTCATTCGGGACGAACGACCTCACCCAAACCACGTTCGGCTTCTCCCGCGACGATGCGGCGAAGTTCATCGATTTTTATCGAACGGCCAATATCATGGAAGCGGATCCCTTTGCAGTGCTCGATCGAGAAGGGGTGGGGGCATTGATGCGGCAGGCGATCGCCGGCGGCCGGAAGACCCGCCCCGGGATCAAGCTCGGCATCTGCGGTGAGCACGGCGGCGATCCCAGTTCCGTGGAATTCTGTCATGAACTCGGATTGGACTATGTGAGCTGCTCGCCTTATCGTATCCCCATTGCGCGGCTTGCGGCAGCCCATGCCGCGTTGGCCGAAGCTGGATCGAGCCTCACCACGCGTAAGGTGTCGGAGGCGCGTGTCAAGAAGAGGAAGACCACACCGAAACCCACGAAGAAGAAGCCGGCTCAGCGGTCTCCCACCCGATCGCGCGTCGCGCGCAAGACACGGTGACGGCCACAGTACCGCATCTCCACTTCATGACCCTGGCGCTTCGTCTCGCAGCGAAGGGCCGGGGTCAGACCAGCCCGAATCCGATGGTCGGCGCTCTCGTTGTTAAGAACGGGCACATAGTTGGCGGCGGATATCACCACGGTCCGGGGCAACCCCACGCAGAAATTCTTGCGCTCAAGCAAGCGGGGCCACGTGCCAATGGCGCGACGCTCTATGTCACACTCGAACCCTGTTGCCACCTCCTCAAACGAACCCCACCCTGCGTGCCGGCAGTGATTCAATCCGGTGTGCGGAGGGTGGTGGTGGCAATGGCCGACCCCAATCCCTCGGTCAAAGGACGGGGAGTTGCCGCCATGCGGCGGGCCGGAATCAGGGTAACGACAGCGGTTGCGAAAGAGGACGCGGCACAGTTGAATTGCGCATACCTCCATTGGGTAAAGACCGGCCGCCCCTATGTGATTCTGAAAGCCGGGATGACATTGGATGGAAAAGTAGCCACGGCAAAGGGAGAGTCCCGCTGGATTACCGGCCCGCACGCACGGCAAGCGGCGCATCGACTTCGGAGTCAGATAGATGCGGTGGTCGTCGGAGTCGGCACTGTGCTCAAGGATAATCCCACGCTGATGGCTCGACGGTTCGACCGCTCGTTCAAGCTGGCACGGCGTCAACCGTTGCGTGTCGTGGTCGATAGCCGGCTCAGGACGCCACCAACAGCGACGGTCTGCGGCAAGCAAGACCAGGCGAAGACCCTGATCGTGACCACGAGCCTTGCATCCCCGTCGCGTCGCCGTCCATTTGAACGGGCGGGGGGGGAAGTGATCTCTGTTGCACTGAAGAACGGGCGG
>DATDFW010000515.1:0-3975 GCA_036522375.1 Nitrospiraceae bacterium | reverse complement strand
GATCCACCCCCATCTCAATGACCGCCATTTGATGGCGAGTCGCGAGCCGAAAGAGGGTGGACGGCACACCGATCCGATTGTTGAAATTCCCTTCCGTCTTCAACACCGGCCACCGCTGAGCCAATACCGCCGCAACCATCTCTTTCGTCGTCGTCTTGCCGTTGCTCCCGGTCACCGCCACAACGGGAATATGGAAGCGACCGCGATGATGCGTCGCCAATTGTTGGTAGGCAAACAGCGGGTCAGGCACGCCGAAAAGGAAAGGCGTAGGCTGGCCGTCGATTCTGCGCATCGTTTCGGAGCTTGGAGGAAGGCGGTATTCCTCGTGAACGATGGCTCCCACTGCGCCCTGAGCCAGTGCCGCCGGCACAAACTCATGCCCGTCGTAATGATCGCCCCTGAGCGCTACAAACAGATCGCCGCGGCGAACCGATCGGGAATCCGTGCTGATCTGTTTGATCCGGCATTTCCCCGCTAACGATTCCTGCCCCGCGAGAACTTTCACACTGATGACCTCTCGTAACTCGTCGATCGTAAAGAGCCCCATCGATCCCTCAGCCTGCGCGATCCTGATCGTGGCCTGGACTTTCACGCGCAATCCCGCAATTGCTGGATCACTTCGCGAGCCACTTCACGATCGTCAAAATGAAACTTCTTAGCGCCGATGATTTGATAATCTTCATGGCCCTTGCCGGCAATGAGCACCATATCGCCTTGGTGCGCCTCGCGGATGGCAGAGCCAATCGCTTCCCGGCGGTCCGGCACCATGCGATACTGCACATGACTGCGGCGCTCTAATGCATCGAGCACGCCAACCTCTACCTCACGGAGGATGTCCATCGGGTCCTCAGTTCGGGGGTTATCGGACGTCAACACCACCACGTCGCTGTATTCCACGGCTGTGCGACCCATCTTGGGCCGCTTGTCTCGATCCCGGTCACCGCCGCAGCCGAACACGGTAATGATCCGCCCGGTCTTCAATGTTTGGGCTGCCGTCAGCAGCCGGAAAAGCGCATCTTCCGTGTGGGCATAATCGACAACGACGGTAAAATCCTGCCCGGAAGAGACCCGTTCGAATCGGCCTGGAACATTGGCAATATGGGCGGTCGCTTCACAGATCTGATCAGACGTCGCCCCTTCATGCAGCGCCACCCCGATCGCCCCCAGTAAGTTATAGACGTTATGTTCCCCAACCAATCGACTCTCGACGGTAAAAGATCCGCCAGGAGTTGCCGCGGTAAACGTGGTGCCAGTCAGTGAGAGGCGTACCCGTTCCCCTTTGAGCTCTGCTCGGCTCTTAAGGGCATAACCCCAAACCGGCACAGGGCAGGCTGCCCGTATTGCGCCCCCATAGGGATCGTCCAGATTGACCAGGGCAAGCTTCCTGGACTTCCGCCCCCCCGCCAAGCCAGTAAACAGTCGCAACTTCGTTTCAAAGTACTCATCCATCGTATGGTGAAAATCGAGATGATCCTGCGTAAGGTTCGTAAAGATCGCCACGTCATACTCGCAGCCTGCAGTCCGATTTAATGCGAGGGCATGGGACGACACTTCCATCACAGCCGTGGTGAGTCCGCTTTCGACCATCTTCCCCAAGAGTGCTTGAAGATCGAGTGCACCGGGTGTCGTATGAGAGGCTGGAATTGTCTCCAACCCGATCTGGTATGCCACTGTGCCGATCAGTCCGACGCGCTGACCGATCCCTTCCAGCAATGCTTTGCAGAGATACGTCGTCGTCGTCTTCCCATTCGTGCCTGTCACACCAATCATCTTGAGGCGATTGGAGGGATCTCCATGAAACCGGCTGCCGAGGAAGCCGAGCGCCTTGCGCGAGTCGGTCACCAGTACACATGGTAATGATCCTGATGCGACAGAAGCCTGCGCAACCACCGCAACCGCTCCCGCCTTGATGGCCTGCTCGACAAATCCATGGCCGTCAACGCGATCACCCTTGACGGCAACAAAAAGACTGCCGGCAGTCACGGCACGCGAATCATCCGTGATTGCATGCACCGGACGACTCACATCGCCTCGCTGCTCCAGAATCTCGACCTGTCCACGGAGCGCCGCGAGCAAATCCATGACGGTATCGGTATGGCGCGCCATTGGCCTCTTAGTCGTCCTTCATTGCCAGTGCGATTTTCACCGTGTCCTCCCTGGACACACCGAGATAGTTGAGGACCTGCTCGCCGACCCGTCGAAAGACGGGTGCTGCCACAGCCCCACCCCAGGCTTCTCCTTGAGGTTCATCGAGAACCACGATCATCGCCAATCGCGGAGACTCTGCCGGCACATACCCGACAAATGATCCAACAAACTGGGTAGAGGAATACGCGCCGGTCCGCGGATCAATTTTTTGGGCGGTCCCAGTTTTGCCCGCCACACGGAATCCAGGAATAGCTCCCTTCGTCCCTGTCCCATTCGTCACGACACCTTCCAACATCGTCGTCATCATCCTAGCCGTATCCGGCGACACGACCCGCCGCTTTACTTGAGGCCGTACTTCCTTGAGCAAGCGACCGTTCTGATCGCGAACCTCAGACACTACATAGGGCTTCATCATGACGCCTCCATTGGCGAGAGTCGCCATCGCCGATACCATCTGGAGGGGTGTCACCCCGACCTCTTGTCCCATTGAAATCGACGCAAGCGATCGACGGCCCCAGTCTTTGGGAGTCTTCAAGAGCCCGTTCACTTCCCCTGGCAGATCAATTTCTGTACGTTGTCCAAACCCGAACGACTGGAGATAGCGATAGAGCCGCTCCTCTCCGAGAGCCATTCCTGTTTTGGCGGCGCCGATGTTGCTGGATTTTTGAATCACCTCGGAGAACGTGATCCATCCCAATTTCTCATGATCGTGAATGGTCGTATTCGCGATCATCATCTGGCCATTTTCACCGAAGATCATGGAACCTGGCGTCATCACTTTTTCTTCTAGTGCTGCGGCCGCAACCACAATTTTCATGGTCGACCCAGGCTCATACGTATCCGTCAGGGCACGATTGCGCCACCGATCGGGCGTCAACGCGGCAACCACATTCGGATCGAATCGTGGACTGACGGCCATCGCAAGAATCGCCCCCGAATGTGGCTCCGTGACGATGATGGTCCCGGACTTGGCGCGGGAATGAGTAACCGCTTCCTCCAGTTCTTTTTCCGCAATGTATTGTATGACCTCATCGACGGTCAGTGTGAGGGCATGTCCCGGTGTCGGCACTTGCTCTGCCAAACCCTTGGGAAAAACCGTACGGCCCAATGCATCGCGCTGCAGCACCGTGATTCGCTTTTCTCCATGCAGGTGCGAATCATATCGTCGCTCGAGGCCCTCAAGCCCTTGCCCATCCATCCCGGAAAATCCAAGGACATGGGCCAACAACGGGCCCTTGGGATAAAACCGCCGGCCCTCCATCACCACACCAATGCCGTCCAACGACAACTGCTCCAGCCGACGGCCTTGTTCAGGTTCGACCTTTCGCGCCAACCATACGAAGCTCTTATCCTGTCGAAGCTTTTTCTCAAGCTCAGCGGTTCGAATGTTGAGCACCGGAGAAAGTGTGCGGGCAACCGTCAATGGGCTTTCCAGCGACGTCGGTACGCCGAACACGGATGGTACCTCCACATTCATGGCAAGCACTTTTCCGTGCCGATCTGACACCGTACCTCTGGCTCCTTCGAAGGACACGGTCTTTTGATGTTGCCGGTCGGCCTTCGCCGTCAGTTCAGCCGCTTGAAGCACTTGGAGCGTAACCAGCCGAAAGAGAACGGTACTAAATCCACAGAGAAGCAGGAGCAGCATCACATAACGGCGACCACGAGAAGGGCCGGTAATCACTCGCTCGCCCTCACAGCTAAGACATGTTTCGCGAGACGGACTTGCTCCACAGATGGGAGGGGCAAGGTCGGAACGTCTTCCATCTGACGCACCATCAGTACTTGGCCCTGCTGTGGCGGAATCAGCCCAAACTTTTCAGTCGC
>DATDFW010000514.1:0-2281 GCA_036522375.1 Nitrospiraceae bacterium | reverse complement strand
GGTGGCAGCGTCTTCAAGCGAGCACGGAGAGTCGTCGTTGTTTCTGCAGCTAGGGACGCGCCGTGCAGATTCTTCGGGGCTTCGCTGCGCTGAGGAATCAAAGTAACCAGTGTTTCGGGACGATGGAAACTGAACACCGGGCGGCTGCGAGGTTGGGGATCATGGCCGTTCGTGAATCGCGTTTCCACGCCGGTGCTCTGATACAGAAAAGGCAATGGTCGGATATGGGCGGGTAAGTCCGTGGGGAGGCCCTTGCTGTACTTCTCGGCCTGGATTTCCACGCCGATGAGGGTCACGCCTTCTTTCTTGGCTTCGATGATGCCGGCGGCCCTGCCGTCCGCATAGAGGAGATAATCTGCAAAGCCATGCCCACTCACGAGGGGAAAATTTCTGAGGACCACACCCCTCCCGGCATGAAGATTTGCGCTTTTGTAGTCTTGAACTTTCCAGCCTGCCTGCTCCAGCGCCTGGTCGATGTGCTCTCGCGCTTTGTCTTCTGGCGTGGTCATGTACTTCAGCCTTATTCCCGGCAACTATCGCTAGTACTGGCTAGGATTCCACAGGCAAATTCCGCGCAGCTTACCTGTTTTCCTTATATAAATCACTTACTCAATATGGATGTCCTTGAGATTCGCAAGCATGACCGGATGGGCGAGGTGGCCGCTGAGCTGTGCCTAGAAGAACGCTGGTAAGAGAAACAGACTCTCGGATAAGACGTCGACGACGTGATCGTTTTATAGTTCAGCCCATTGTTGCTGCGTCTCTATCGTCAGCCGAATACGGCCGCACAAGGAGAGCCTTATGCAGACCGGTGCCCCGATACTCAAGGTTGATTCTATTCATGGAGGGGAGTACCGTTTCTCCTCTCGGCTTGCCATCAAGAAGGAGGCTCTCATGACAGGATTCAGGACTCTCCCCCTGATCGTTGGATTGTTTCTCTCGTGCACATCACTCGCCTCGGCGGAAATGCTTGCCCTCTTAAACTATGAGAGTAAGTCGGACCAGCCGGTGAGACGAGAAGGGATCGCGATTATGGACATTGACCCAGAGTCTTCGGACTTCGGGAAGATCTTGATGGAGGTCCCGCTTCCGGCGGACCTCGTCGCTCACCATATCTTATTTAATCGTGATCGGACGAAAGCCTACATCACGGCCTTGGGCAAGAGCATCCTGCACGTCATCGACCTCACCAGCTTCCCCTATCGACTGCGCCGGATTGACGTACCGGACTGCCAGGTTTTGGAAGACCTGGTGGTGTCGGAGGATAACCGGACGTGGTATCTGACTTGTATGGGCTCAAGTTCCGTAATTATGGGTGATGCTGTGAAAGATGTGCCGATGAAAACCGTCCGTGCCGCTGGACCGGCAACGCCCTCGATCCTGTATCCGCACGGCATTGCGATTCACAATGGCATCGATCGGGTCCTCGTTACCAGTACGGTCAAGCCTGACGATATGGCGAAGGCGGGAGACACGGTCACGGTGTTGGAGGCCAGTACCGGGAAGGTGCTGTCGACGCACAAAGTCTCATCGAAACCGTCTCCTGCCAACGCCGCTCCTGTGGAAGTCATGTTCGCTCCGAAGGCCAACCCGCCGGTGGTGCACATTACCAACATGTTCGACGCGACCTTGTGGGCCGGGATCTGGGATCCGAAGACCCAATCGTTCTCTTTCAATCAGGTGGATGACTTCGGCGCGAGGGAACAAGGGATGCCGTTGGAAATGCTCTATAACGCGAAGGGGGACCGCTTGTACGTCACCACAGCCAAGCCTGGGTTTGTGAATCTGTATGATAATACCGATCCACGACAACCGAAGTTTCTCAAAGCCATCCCTGCGGCTCCAGGTGCCCATCATACTGTTTTGTCGCCAGATGAACGATACCTGTTTGTTCAAAATAGTCTGCTCAATTTGGAAGGCATGAGCGATGGGTCCATCACGGTGATCGACCTGACGAAGGGCACGGTCCTGAGAAGCATTGATACCTTGAAGGCGCAAGGGTTCAATCCCAATTGCATTATGCTGCTTCCGAATCACTTTCAGAAGGCGGGGCTACGTCTCAGTCAGGTTCTGGAGTGAACGGACGGAAGGGATCAGCGAAACAGGCAGGAATGAGGGCGCAGATGGTTTGTCTGGTCTATCTGGTCTATCCGGTCTGTCTTGTTGGACGAACAGGAGGCGAATCCATCGGGTGATAAATCGAAAAAGCTAAATAGATAATCACTACTGGCGCGACGGAGGAGTATTAATAGAAGATGGTTTGGCTTAGCTTTGCGTGCGC